>JBDLUS010000133.1:0-4601 GCA_039805165.1 Bacteroidota bacterium
CGCTTTCCATGGGCGCTGCATGGTTGGCCGCGCTGTCGTACACGTTTCAAATCTATTTCGACTTCAGCGGTTATTCAGATATGGCCATTGGGATTGGACGAATGGTTGGATTCAAATTCCCAGAGAACTTCAACAACCCCTATGTCTCTCAAAACATCACCGAGTTTTGGCGCCGTTGGCACATGACTTTGGGCGGTTGGATGCGCAATTACCTCTACATTCCATTGGGTGGAAACAAGGTGGGGAAAGGAAGATTGTACTTCAACTTGTGGTTGGTGTTTTTGCTTTCCGGACTGTGGCACGGAGCTTCTTGGAACTACATCATCTGGGGCGCTTGGCACGGACTGTTCCTAGTTTTAGAACGCGCGTTTTTAATTCGTTGGTTTGGTTCCATCGGGAAACTAACACGCGTAGCGTTCACGTTCATGGTGGTTGTAATCGGATGGGTATTTTTCCGTGTGGAAGATTTGCACAGGGCCTGGGGATATGTGGGAGCCATGTTCTCTGCGAATGGAACGGTTGATGTGAAAATTGATTCCGAATGGATGCTCATTGCAGCGTTGGCGACAATGTTTTCATTCTTCTTACTTCTTCCGAAAACAACGAAATTTCAAGATGCAATATTCGGTCAGCGGAGTATAGGAAACGCAGGACATCTCGCACTTACAGTTGTTTCAGCAGCGCTCTTTGTTTTGTCTTTGAGCTACATCACGGCAAGCGGATTTAACCCCTTCATTTATTTCCGATTCTAATGAAGAACAATCGCCTCCATACCGTCTTGTTCTCGATTGTTCTCCTCGGAATGTTTCTTCCGATGATTCAAATGGTGAAGCCGTTTGCGGAAGTCGGACATCTTTTTGGATCGATTGTTCCAACAGCAAAAGATTCGTTGACTGCTGAATCGTGGTTCGACGGTACCTTTCAAGAAAACAGAAACGAGTACATCAACGAACAATTCGGATTTCGCAACACTGCCGTTCGCATTCACAATCAGATTGCGTTTTCGCTTTTTCATAAAGCCAAGGCCAACGGGGTAATCATTGGGAAGGAAGATTATTTGTTCGAGATCAAATACATCAACGCCTTTCGCGGCGCGGAAGAAGTGAGTCAATCGAAAGTCGATTCGAACTTGGTTATGCTGAATGCCCTTCAACATAAATTGAAAGAAAAAGGCATTGAGTTAGTCGTAGTCTTAAATCCAGGGAAGGCTTCATTTTACCCGGAATACATTCCCGATGAATTTCCTGTTCTTTCCGACAGAAGTTATTATTCGGAATATCAGAAAGGATTGAAGGCACAAGGTATTCAGCACATCGATTTCGGAAAGTGGTTTCGTGAAATGAAGGGCAAAACACCCGCGCCGTTGTTTCCGAAAACCGGTATTCATTGGAGTCAGTATGGGGCAACGCTAGCAGCCGATTCGTTGGTGAATTATTGCATGAATCTTTTCGGAAAGGAGATGAACGAGTTTGGCTGGGACAAGAAGAATTTACCACTTCAAACCACCATGGAAAGTGTTGACGACGACATTGGATTGGGAATGAATTTGTATTGGCCAATAGATGTTCTTCCCATGGCTTATCCGCGCGTGGGTGTGAACATGAAGTATAGCGTAGACTTTGGAAACAAAGGCATTCAGCCCAAGGTAGCAGTGATTTCCGACAGTTATTTCTTCAATCTCATGCAATTGCCATGGGCACCAGATATTTTTTCCGAGTTGAATTTTTATTTCTATAACAAGCAGTTGCACCAGCGTCCTTCGGGCATCACCACGAACTCCGATCCGCTTTCACAAATGAGAGAGATTGAAAAATCGAATGTGGTCTTCGTGATGGCTACGGAATGCAACATGGATAAGTTGGGATGGGGATTTATTTCGAACGCCTATAAGTATTTCGTTTTGGAAGAGAACATAGATTCGTTTGAAGCGCGCGTGCAAAAATTCAAGAATAATATCCTTTCTGACCCCGCCTGGATAAAAGCGATTGAGGAAAAGGCCAAGCAGAACAACGTTCCCCTCGATACCATGATCATGCGCGATGCCCGCTACATGGCGGAAATGGAATATTCGGGTGGAAATTAGAATTTGCCTAGCGCCTGTTGTATTTTCGCGGTGCAAATGAAACTGGTAATTATTCCCACCTATAACGAACGCGAGAACATTGTTGAAATGATTCACGCTGTTTTAGATCAGCCGCAAGGGTTCCATTTGCTGGTGGTAGATGACGGCTCTCCCGATGGAACGGCTGGTATGGTGAAGGAAAAGCAAGCTGAATTTGCCGGAAGATTACACATTCTTGAGCGTAGCGGAAAGCTTGGATTGGGTACCGCTTACATAGCGGGATTCAAGTGGGGATTGAAGAACAACTACGAATACATTTTCGAAATGGATTGCGATTTTTCGCACAATCCGAAAGATCTTCCACGATTGTTAGAAGCCTGTGAAAAGAATCACGGTGTAGCCGTGGGATCACGTTATGTGAAAGGCGGAGGCACAATAGATTGGCCGTGGCACCGAAGAGTCATTAGCAAAGGCGGAAGCATCTATGTCAATTTAATTTTAGGATTGGGCGTGAAAGACAGCACAGGCGGATTCGTTTGTTACCACCGCGATGTCCTTTCCAAAATGAATTTAGACGGCATACAGTTCATTGGTTATGCCTTTCAAATTGAAATGAAATACAAGGCGAAGCGCCTTGGTTTTAAAATAGCGGAAGTTCCTATTCTCTTCGCCGATCGCGTGAAAGGAACGAGCAAGATGAGTTTGAATATTTTTCACGAAGCATTCTTTGGCGTATTGAAAATGCGCTTTCAAAAAATCTAATCACTATGCAAGTCATAAAAAATGTCACGGTTGTTAACGAAGGAAAACAGACCGTTAGCGACGTATGGATTAACGGTTCGAAAATCGCGCACGTGTTGCCTGTTGGCACCATTGATTACAACAACGCAGATTCCATTGTAGACGGAACAGGAAAGCATTTGTTCCCGGGATTGATCGACGACCAGGTTCACTTCAGAGAACCAGGATTGACACACAAAGGAGATTTAACCACAGAGTCTGCTGCCGCTGCTGCGGGCGGGGTGACTTCCTATATGGAAATGCCGAACACAAGTCCGAGTGCAACCACGCTTGAATTGTTGGAACAGAAGTTCAATCGAGCTTCAGAAGTTTCAACGGTGAATTACAACTTCTTTATGGGAGCCACACCAGAGAACGCCGATATTTTAGCGCAAGTGAATCCGAAGGAAGTGTGTGGTGTGAAGATATTCATGGGATCTTCAACAGGAAATTTATTGGTGGAAAAGCGCGAGGCATTAGAGATTATTTTCTCGAAAGTGAAAACGCTTATCGCCACGCACTGCGAGGACGACGGTATTATCAAAAGAAATTTAGAAGCCTTGCAAGCAACAGGAAAAACGCTCACTGCCGATGACCATCCGAGTATTCGCAACGCGGAAGGATGTTATGCCTCAAGCTCTATGGCTGTTGAATTGGCGAAGAAGCACGATGCGCGTTTGCACATTCTGCACATCAGCACCGCGAAGGAATTGGAGTTGTTTACAAACGCCATTCCGATGAAGGACAAGCGCATCACAGCTGAAGCGTGTATTCATCATTTGTGGTTTACAGAAGAGGATTACGCTACGAAAGGGAACTACATCAAATGGAATCCGGCAGTGAAATCGTTCAACGACCGAATGAACATTCGGGAGGCGGTAAATGACGGTCGCATAGACGTCATTGCCACCGACCATGCTCCGCATACCATTGAAGAAAAAGAGCAAGAATACTTGAAAGCTCCAAGCGGTGGACCTCTTGTTCAGCATAGCTTACAAGCCTTAATCGATCTTCACAGACAAGGTGTTTTCACCTTAGAAAAAATTGCTGAAAAGGCCTCTCACGCCGTTGCCGACCTCTTTCAAATTGATGGCAGAGGGTACATTCGCGAAGGCTACAGCGCAGATGTTGTGTTGGTTGATCTAAATGCACCTTACACAGTCACCAAAGAAAACCTCTTATACAAATGCGGATGGTCTCCGTTCGAAGGACATACGTTTTCCAGCACAATCGTATCCACTTGGTGCAACGGGAAATTGGTTTTTGAGAATGGGAAGTTGACGGGTCAAAAGAGTGGAATGGCGCTAACATTTGCGCGTTAACCCTAAATCGCTTAGCGATCAATCCTACGGATCAATCACTACGTGATCAATCAACTTTGTTGATCAATCGCTACGCGATTAATTGTGTTGCAATCAATCCTGCGGATGCAGTTTATCACGAAGTGATTGATCGCGTAGCGATTGTCTTTTCTAGACGGATACATATTCAAGCGAATTTAGAATAGAGGTTCTTAAATAAGGGCTGAGGGATTTATCTGTAAGCACTTCAACCTTTCGTCCTAATGCAGACTCAAGAAAGAACACTAAACCGATAAAATTCTTATATGTCTTTTTCCCGGGTTGAAATTCAACAAAAAAATCAACGTCGCTCTCTTTTTTGGCTTGGTCACGAACAAACGATCCGAATAGAGCTAGTCGGGCCACTCCAAATTTTTCAATATTGGATTGGTTCAATTTAATAATATTAAGTAGCTCTG
>JBDLUS010000134.1:0-2636 GCA_039805165.1 Bacteroidota bacterium
GAAGAATTAAACAAGGAGTTCCCATGTAAAAGGCTTCCTTACACAATCCACCAGAATCTGTCCACACAAGCGAAGCATGTGTGAGTTTGCCCAATGTTTCGGTATAATTGAAAGGTGGAAATAGAATGAAGTTCTCATTCAACTTTAATCTTTCCCATTCGTCCTTCAAATCCGAATTTTCCAATGAAACAGTGGTTCTTGGGTGAATTGCAAAATGCAATTCCATTTCTAGATGAATTGAAATTTGAAGAAGCTCTTGTAAAAAAGGAAGTAAGAATTCCGGATTATCAACGTTTGAAGGCCTATGGAGCGTTAAGAAAATATATTTCTCGCGCTCCTTCGCAATACCGTTAGAATAGTAAAGAGCATTGTCGAGCATCACATCTCCACATTCAATCACTGCAGGTTTAGCAGCAGTAGCATCTTTCTCAGATGTATTTTGAACTCCCTCTTTTTGCAGTTGTTCCGTTGCACCAGCAGTAGGAGTGAAGAGCAATGTGCTCAGATGATCGGTAGTCACACGATTAATCTCTTCCGGCATTTGTCTATTGAAAGAACGAAGTCCAGCTTCTACATGCGCAATAGGCACTTGCATATGCGCTGCGGCTAATGCGCCAGCAAGGGTACTGTTCGTATCTCCATATAACAAAACCATATCAGGAGAGTGCAGTTCTATAGCCTTTTGAAGCGCCATAGACATGTGCGCAATCTGTTCTACTGTATTTCCGGAAGGAGCTTCCAACAATACATCTGGAGATTTAATTTTCAAATCTGAAAACAATTGTCCAGACATACTCTCCGAAGAATGCTGTTGCGTATGAATTTTTATTTCCTGAAGAAATGAATCGTTTTCCATCGCACGAGTGATGGCCGCAGATTTAATAATTTGCGGACGAGCACCTACTACAGTCATAATTTTTTTCATGCGATCATTTTTCCTTCGTCTGCAAAACTATAATAACTACTCTCAGTTACAATCAAATGATCTAAAACTTGTAGCTCAAGCAATCTTCCTGCTTGAATAAGCTTTTCAGTAATTCGAATGTCCTCACCACTTGGTGTTAGATTTCCACTCGGATGGTTGTGTGCAATGATGAGCTGAGAAGCTTTGTGTTGAAGGGCCAAATGAAAGATTCGCTTCGGATCTACAACGGTTCCACTGAATCCGCCCTCAGAGACTTTCTCGAGTTTTATCACCTGATTGTTTCTGGAAAGAAAGAGTACCCACATCTCTTCGTGATTCAAATCGGAAAGATGTTGATGAAAGATTTCGAATGCATGGGCTGAGCTTCCTACCGAAACACCTTTTTTACGCTCAGCAGCGCGCTTTCTTCTACCTAACTCAAATGCGGCTAACAATGTAGAGCATTTTGCTGGTCCTAATCCTTGAACAGCTGAAAGTTCGGAAAATGAATAGCGACTAAGTTCATGCAAGCAATTGCCCGCCTTATGAAGCAGGTTATCGGCAATTTGAATAGCGGACTCTTTGGCGTTACCTGAGCCAATTAAAATGGAAAGTAATTCAGTATCTGTAATACTGCTGGCAGAGTGACTCAAAAGCTTTTCTCTGGGTAAATCGTTCTCTAAAAAATCAACTTTTATACTCATACTTTTTTTCGCAAAAGAAAAGAGAGATTCTTCGGAAGTCAAGAAACACTTATGCGCGTTTATGCCAAATAAAAAAGCCGTCATAAAGACGGCTTAAAAAAACACAAACCAATGAAAACAACTTATTATTTCAAACTATTAACATAAACAGTAAGGCTGCTCTTTAAGTTAGAGGCCTTGTTAGAATGAATCACATTGTTCTTGGCTAATTTGTCCAACATAGACGAAACTGTAGGTAACAAAGCAATAGCTTCCGCTTTGCTCTTCAATGAACGCAATTTGCGAACAGCGTTACGAGTTGTCTTGTGGTAATATTTGTTGCGAAGACGCTTTGCGTCGTTGCTACGGATTCTTTTAATTGCTGATTTGTGATTCGCCATTTCTAATAAAAATTGGTTTGCAAATGTACATTAAATATTTGTTCGCACAAGTACTTTTTTCGAATTATCTAATAATAATTCTTTCAGCCACAAAGATATGCTAAGTAACCTTATCAAATTCAGTTATTTATAGCCTTTTTGCGAATAAATTGCGTATAGGACTTTTTAAAGGTTCAATGTAAGATTTGACCATGAAATTCAAACATCTTCCCCTTTTCTTAATTCTTTTCTCGTGCGGAAAGGAACAATCGGAATCGATTTCAACTTTTGAGAAGCGATCACCAATTCCGAAACTTGAAGCGAACAATATAGAAGTTCAACATGAAGTTGAACAGAAAATTACGCGATGGCTCCATGAAGGACGCTCTTGGAAATGGTCCGACCTATCTCAAGGCGAGTTATTCGCAGCCATCGAGTTGTCTCAAGGCGAATTCGCCGTTGGATTGAAACTTCGTGGAGAAAGCGACAGCTTGCCCTTTGAAGATTTGTCTAAACGCAACGAGTGGGAGAATTTAAGGGAGAGCATGCTGAAGAGTTTGGAGGACACTTTAACGGTTGAGATGGGCAGGGAAGTTCGTAGGGAAGAGTTTGTGCTGGAAGTAGATCTTCACCTGCCCATTGTTTCTTTTCATTCTAAGAGTCCCGCCT
>JBDLUS010000135.1:0-9678 GCA_039805165.1 Bacteroidota bacterium
GCATTTTATATGGGACGAAACGCGGAATTAATTGTGAATGAAAATTCTGCACAACTGACATGGAAATAACTACCTTTGCGTAGTTCGTGTAAAAAATACACTAACTAAGATGGGCGCTAAAAACATAACATTTTCAAACGACGAGTATTTGAATTTCGAATTGATCGGAATTAACTCGAGAGAGAAGGATTTTCGATTGGCCTGGTTTTTAAATCGTGAAATGAAATGGAGTTTGGAGCGCATGAAGCCTCACAAACTTGAAACAAAAGAACAAAACTCAGAACATGAATTGTTCAAGTTCGTTTCCGAAGAAAATCATTACACGATTCACTTAATCTCAAATCGTTCACTTCAAGGGGTCTTGATCCCTGAATATGCGCAAATTGAATATCTGCTGAAAGTTGAGGGCAGGGAAGACATAGACGAATTGTTAAAACAAATAAGAAAAATAACCAATGTGCTTGCCGCATTTCACCTGACGCAAGAAAGCTTGAAAAACGTAAGTCATTTGTTCTTCGATTGATTATGAAAAAAACGAAAATAGTAGCGACCATTGGTCCTGTATCTGCAAACAAAGAAGTTCTGAAAGGAATGATTCAAGCCGGCTTAAACGTTGTGCGCTTAAACTTTTCTCACGGTGCTCACGACGACCATTCAAGTGTTGTGGCTTTTGTTCGTGAGATTGACAAAGAGTTAGGAACTAACACTGCTTTACTTGCAGATTTGCAAGGTCCTAAATTGCGTGTGGGTGTTATGCAAGACAACGGTGTAATGTTGGAGGCCGGAAAGCAAATTATCATTACAACGGAAGAGCAAATCGGTACTGCAACGCACATTTACACGAACTACAAAGAGTTTCCATCTGACGTAAAGCCGGGTGAGCGTGTTCTACTTGACGATGGCAAGATTGCGATTCGCATTCTTTCCACCGACGGTAAAAAAGAAGTGTTGTGCGAGATTATTCAAGGTGGAATTCTTTCATCGAAAAAAGGATTAAACCTACCTGAAACAAAAGTCTCTCTACCTTCATTATCGAAAAAAGATTTGAATGATTTGGAGTTTGCTCTTTCGATGAACATCGATTGGATCGGACTTTCCTTCGTTCGCACTGCGGAAGACGTTCGCGTATTGAAAGGCATTATTGCCGAGAATGGCAAGCACGCCAAAGTGGTTGCGAAAATTGAGAAACCAGAGGCTTTAGAAGTGATTGACGACATCATTCGTGAGACAGATGCTGTTATGGTTGCTCGTGGTGATCTTGGGGTTGAAATTCCAATTGAACAAGTTCCCCTTGCTCAGAAGATGATTGTAAAAAAATGTGTTGAAGCTGCGAAACCTGTTATTGTTGCAACACAAATGATGGAGAGCATGATTACAAGTATGACTCCAACTCGCGCTGAAGTAACAGATGTTGCGAATGCCGTATTGGATGGCGCAGATGCTGTTATGCTTAGCGGTGAAACAAGTGTTGGAGCTTATCCGGTTGCTGCCATAACCATGATGCACAACATCATAAATGAAGCAGAGAAATTCCCAGGACTTTATTACTTGGAAGAAGCTCCTTATGAAATGGATGAAACACGTTTCATCACAGACAGTATTTGCTTCAGTGCTTGTCGCGTTGCCAAGCGCACAGGTGCGACCAGCATTGCAACCATGTCTTTCTCTGGATATACCGGATATAAAATATCAAGCTGGAGACCGAATGCACATGTGTTTGTATTCACCGGAAATAAGCGCATTCTAACGCAATTGAATTTAGTTTGGGGTGTGAAGGCCTTCTACTACGACAAGATGGTAAGTACAGACCAAACCATTGCAGATATTCGTTACATCTTGAAGAAAAACGGATACGTAAAAGACGGAGACTTCTTAGTGAACGTAGCGTCTATGCCTATTGCAGAGCAAGGCACAACGAACATGTTAAAGATTAGCCGAATATAGTTTTCGGATTGCCTTGCAGTCCGCCTGTATGAAACATTAAAACCGAACCTTCGTTCGGTTTTTTGTTTCCAACTAAATACGCGTGCATGAGTTTTCCCGTGTAAACAACATCAAGTGGAAGCTCATGCTTAATGTTCATCTGTTGAATGAATTCGATCAGTCGATCATTGAATTTTCCATATCCACCAAATTCATCTTCACTGAAAACAACTGCACGTTCTAAAACTTCATCTGCTGCTGTTTCATCGTGAAAAAAGTAAATGAGCTTGTTGCGAATTTCATTCCGCATATAATGTTCGCCTTTCAATGCACTATATATCCAAACCTTCTGGTGCGGTTTCGACTGAACAAGCAGACCTGCTGCAGTTGTTCCTGTTCCTGCAGCAACAAGCCAATGATCAAAAGAAAAATCTTCCTCGCTAACCATTTGCATGGCGCCGTTCATTCCCAAATAATTCGCTCCACCTTCGGGGACTAAAAAAGCAGACTCCCATTTGTCGTGCACCCACGCCTTCATTTCTTCTGTATTCCGCTCTTCGTAATCGGCCCTTGAGATGAAACAAAGCTCCATGCCGCATTCTTGAGCAAACAACAATGTTGGACTGTACGACTTTGGTTCTTCGCCACGAATAATACCTACGGCATGAATACCCAATTCCTTTGCGGCTGCCGCTGTGGCGTAAATGTGATTGCTGTAGGCTCCTCCGAAAGTAACCAATTGCTTGGCGCCTCTTCGATTCATTTCTTCCAGATTGAACATTAACTTAAACCACTTGTTGCCATTGATAGTTGCGTGCATGCGGTCAAAACGCTTGACAGCCAACTTCCAAGTTTCATCGAAAACTAAGTTATCGTAAACGGGAGGTTGAAAATTAATTATTTTGTTCAAGTCAGTAAATTGCATTTTTGCCATATGAAAGAGGAAGAGAATTCAAAAGTACATGGTGAAGACTACTACTTGAGCGAAGAGGGTTATTTTATTTTTACCGAAGAATATCATTTGAAAAGAGGGTATTGCTGCCTCAGTGGCTGCAAGCATTGTCCTTATGGCTACGATAAAAAAACAGGTAAAACGAAGAAATAACCTTGCATCTTTGTAAAAAACAATTGTATGCGTTCGTTAATACTTCTCGGGCTACTTCTTCCTCAATTCGCATTCTCTCAGATTCAAAAAGACAGTATTCATTTCTCGGGTTACACTGAAATTTATTTCTCGCAAGATCAACACAATTGGAATGATCATGAGCGTCCTGAATTTTTATACAGTCACACTTCAACCAATCACTTCGCATTAAATACCGCTGTTCTGGATTTCAAATACAGCTCTGAGCGTTTGAAAACGCAATTTTCATTGGTTGAAGGAACATACGCGAATAAGGTAACATCAGCAGAACCCATTGGATTTGGGGCACTCTACGTTGGAAACATCTCTTACAAATTAAGTCCTTCAAAAGATTTTTGGCTTCAGGCTGGGGTATTCCCTTCGCACATTGGGCTTGAATCTGCAATTGGCTTTTCTAATTTATCCTTGACTAGAAGTCTCGCTGCAGAGAACTCTCCTTACTATGAAAGCGGATTAAACCTTCAATACACTTCAAAAAACAATAAATGGTTCGGATCTCTCTTGCTTCTTAATGGTTGGCAAACGATGACTCTTACACCACAGCAAACTTTACCTGGCCTTGGTACGCAAGTTCAATTCAAGCCGAACTCAAAGATTACGTTGAATCACTCCACTTACCTAGGAGAAGTAGCTGTATTGGATAGTTCTCAGTTAAGATTGTTTCAAAACTTGTACGCCAGTATTTTGCTGAAAGATAAATGGACCGTTCAACTTCAGGCTGATTACGGCGTGCAGGAAACAGGCAAAACCGGATTAGACAAACATTGGGTTACAGGATTCATTGGAATGGCCTACAAAGTGAATGAAAAACTATCACTCGTCGGGCGCGGCGAATTGTTTAAGGATACAAATAATCTAGTGATAGCAGGTGTAATCAATGATTTGTGGGGTTATAGTTTCAATGTAAATTATTTACTCGATAAGCATTTAATGTTTCGAGCTGAGTGGAGAAACATCACCTCCAACAAATACTCCTTTACATTTCAGAATTTCAGCGAAAAACACATGAACGGATTAAATTTGTCGCTTGCAGCGCAATTCTAGCATTTCAAATTATGTCAATATTTCACACTCAAATACAAGAAGGAATTCCGAGTTACTTGCCGGAAATTCCTTCCATGGATTCAAGCATCAATCGTGCTCCGAAGCGAAAAGAAATTCTTTCGAATGAAGAGAAAGGCTTAGCCTTACGCAATGCATTGCGTTATTTTCCGGCAGAGTTACACGAAACTTTAGCCGCAGAGTTCGGTGAAGAATTGAAAACTTACGGACGCATTTACATGCACCGTTATCGTCCGACATACGAAATGTATGCACGTCCGATTTCTGAATACCCTGCCAAATGCGAGCAAGCGGCTTCTATCATGCTCATGATTCAAAACAATTTGGATCCTCGAGTTGCGCAACATCCATATGAGTTAATCACCTATGGTGGAAACGGTGCAGTCTTTCAAAACTGGGCGCAGTATCGTTTAGTGATGAAGTATTTGAGTGAGATGACTGAAGAACAAACCTTGGTGATGTACAGCGGTCATCCGATGGGACTCTTCCCTTCTAGCCCATCTGCACCGCGCGTTGTGGTGACGAACGGCATGATGATACCGAATTACAGCAAGCCAGACGACTGGGAGAAATTCAATGCACTGGGTGTAACGCAATACGGACAAATGACCGCGGGATCATACATGTATATAGGGCCGCAAGGTATTGTTCACGGCACAACCATTACCGTTATGAATGCGGCGCGCATGCTCCGAAACAAACGTGGAGATAAAAACATTTACGCGCGTGCAGCTGAAGGATTGTTGTTCGTTACCGCTGGATTAGGCGGTATGAGCGGTGCACAGCCCAAGGCAGGAAATATTGCAGGTTGCGTTTCAATTACAGCAGAGGTAAATCCGAAAGCAGCAACAAAGCGCTTCGAACAAGGTTGGGTAGATGAACTCATCGATAACATTGATGAGTTGTGTACACGAACGCAAGAAGCATTGAAAGTTGGAAAAGCACACAGCTTTGCATTCATTGGAAATATTGTTGAAGTGTGGGAGGTCTTTGCTGAACGCGGCATTCACATTGACTTGGGTAGCGATCAAACTTCGTTACATAACCCATGGGCGGGAGGATATTATCCGGTTGGACTTTCTTACGAAGAAAGCAACACGCTCATGGCAGAGAACCCTACTCTCTTCAAAGAAAAAGTTGAAGAGTCACTTATTCGTCATGCTGCTGCGGTTCAAAAGCACAGTGAGCAAGGCATGTATTTCTTCGATTATGGAAATGCATTTTTATTGGAAGCTTCACGTGCTGGTGCTAATGTGATGGCCGATATTCCAACGTTAGAGCGTGAATTCAAATACCCTTCATATGTTCAAGATATTTTAGGACCACTCTGCTTCGATTACGGATTCGGGCCTTTCAGATGGGTATGCGCGAGCGGGAAGCCAGAAGACCTTGATGCAACTGACGCGATTGCGCTGGAAGTTATGTTGAAGTTGAAAGAAACGGCGCCTGCTGAAATTCAACAGCAACTAGCTGATAACATTCAATGGATTCGCGAAGCGAAAAGCAACAAATTGGTTGTGGGTTCGCAAGCTAGAATTTTGTACGCCGACGCTCAAGGAAGAATGGAAATCGCAGCGGCATTCAACAAAGCCATTGCTGAAGGAAAAATTGGACCTGTTGTTTTAGGAAGAGATCACCACGATGTAAGTGGAACCGATTCTCCTTATCGCGAGACGAGCAACATTTACGATGGCTCTCGCTTCACCGCAGACATGGCTGTTCAGAATTTTGTTGGAGACGCCTTCCGCGGAGCAACTTGGGTGAGCTTACACAACGGAGGCGGTGTTGGATGGGGAGAAGTGATTAACGGTGGATTCGGAATGCTGTTAGACGGCAGTGAAGCATGCGACAAGAAATTACGCAGCATGTTGCATTGGGACGTTAACAACGGAATAGCACGAAGAAGTTGGGCACGAAACAAAGAAGCTGTTTTTGCAATTGAACGCGCCATGGAACAAGAGCCGTTATTGAAAGTTACACTTCCACAAGAAGTGAAAATTTCACTCGACTCTTTTATTCACTAAGCAACTCCTTTCACTACAGGAGCGGCCGGTTCAATGGTATCTTGATAGACGGGACCAACGTATTCTTCGTCATATGACAAGGCTAAATTCAACACATAAAAAACGTTGAACAAGCAAACGAGAAAAGCATCTGTGTACGTGCGCTTTCCAAAAGACTGCGCTAACTGAACCAATACTTTAAACCCGAAGAAAATATTCAGCACAGGAATGGCGAAATACCAAACGTGTTTTACGGGTCGTCCAACAATTTTCATGACAACAATCAGATCCCAAATAGGAACAAAAGCTGCTGCCATAGGCTGATTGGCCTTCGCAAACAATTTCATTTTGGAAACGAATCCGACAAGGATAATAAATCCTGCGATTAGTATAAGGTGCGGCTGCTTAGCCCACACCTCTTGCAAGGCAATAGTTAAGTTCATAATCTTTTTAGTTAGGTACTTGAAAGACGGAAAGGTTTGAAAGAAGTTGCCTTAACTTATTGATTTCAAATACTGATAATTGTTATTTTTTTCCTTTCTGGTCCGATTGTTTCGAAAGCAGTCTAAATTTGCAACATGCGAAAAGGTCTGTTAATCGTACTCATCATTCAACTCTCAAGCTTGAGCTTGTTTGCTGGCGGATTGCTTACGGAACTATGCCGCATCCCATTGCTCATCGAGCATTTCGAAGATCATGAGAGAAAGAACGAAGAAATTTCATTCCTTACTTTTCTGAACGAACATTATTCACAGACAGATACAAGCGACAGTGAGCACGGTAATCTTCCGTTCAAATCACAAATGCACACCTCTTCCATACTTTTAGCGTTAGACTTAAAAAACAGACTACCCGAACCGATTGAATTTATTGAAACTCAATCATTCGTATTTCCAGCTTCTATTGGAAATGAAACGAACACTACAATTGCAGTGTTCCAACCTCCGCAGTAACAACTGATTTGCGCTCTTCTGCGCCTCCTGTCATTTTTTTTAGACCTCATTCCACGAGGCCATTTCATTATTCAAAAATTTATTATGCTTTCAAGAATTATTCAATTCTCGGTTGGAAACAAACTCATTATTGGCATACTTACCCTAGCACTTATTGGGTGGGGGGTGTATGAAGTGACACAACTTCCTATAGATGCCGTACCAGACATCACCGATAACCAAGTTCAAATCATAACGGTTAGCCCTGCCTTGGGTGCAACCGACATTGAACGTGTCATAACTGTTCCCATTGAACAGGCCATAAGCAATATACCGGGAAGGAAAGAACTGCGTTCGTTTTCGCGTTTCGGACTGTCGCTTATTACGATAGTTTTTGATGAAGAAACAGATGTTTACTGGGCGCGTCAACAGATTGCTGAACGCCTGCAACAAGTGCAATCGAACATTCCTGCAGGTATTGGTAAACCTGAAATGGCTCCCGTTACAACAGGGCTTGGTGAGATTTACCAATACACTGTTCGTCCTGCTCCTGGCTATGAAAACAAATATTCGTTAAGCGAATTGCGAACCATTCAAGATTGGTACATTCGAAAGCAATTACTCGGAACGCCAGGCGTAGCAGACGTTTCAAGCTTCGGAGGGAATCTTAAGCAATATGAAATTGCTGTGCAACCGCAATGGCTCGCTGCACGCGGAATTACACTTGATGACATTGTAAAAGCCGTTGAGGCAAACAACAGTAATACGGGTGGGTCTTACATTGAAAAAGGGCCACAAGCCTTATTCATTCGAACAGAAGGATTAACGCAATCGATCAATGATTTGGAATGGATCGTTGTTGGTTATCAAAACGAAACTCCCATATACCTGCGAGATGTTGCTACGGTTAAAGAGGGAAAAGCCAATCGATTTGGCGCCGTATGCTACAACGATCAAGGCGAAACCGTAGGTGCCGTTGTCATGATGTTGAAAGGTGCGAATTCTTCTATTGTTATCGAAGATGTAAAAGCCCGCATGACTGAAATCAAAAAAACGCTTCCTGAAGGAATTGTGGTTGAGCCATTTTTAGATCGGACCAAGATGGTAAACAACGCCATTCAAACGGTGGAAACAAACTTGATTGAAGGTGCCTTAATTGTGATTTTCGTGCTCGTTCTTTTTCTTGGTCAATGGAGAGCGGGACTTCTCGTCGCTTCTGTTATTCCCTTGGCTATGTTGTTCGCAGTGGGTATGATGAATCTTTTCGGTGTAAGCGGAAATCTAATGAGCTTGGGGGCGATAGACTTCGGAATGATCGTCGACGGAACGGTAATTATTATTGAAGCCATCATGCATCAAATTACCCATCACAAAAAATGGAAGGAACGGCAGGCCTATTCACAAAATGAAATGAATGACGAAGTGAAAAGTGCTTCAAGTCGAATTCTGAATTCCGCTGTATTTGGGCAGTTGATTATTCTGATTGTTTACCTACCGTTACTGACACTGTCGGGCATTGAAGGGAAAATGTTCAAGCCTATGGCGCAAACATTAATTTTCGCAATCATTGGTGCATTCATTCTTTCATTGACCTATGTTCCAATGATGGCGTCTTTGGTTCTTCCAAAGCAGTTGAAGAGCACGAAGGTTTCGTTATCAGATCGCATGATGATGTTCATTGAACGGAAGTATCAGAATTCATTGGGGCGCATTTTCAAGCGATCAAAAATGGTTATTATTCTTACTGTGTTCATTTTCATTTGCGCTGCATTCACTTCAACATTGCTTGGCGGGGAATTCATTCCAAAATTGGAAGAGGGAGATTTCGCTGTGGAAACGCGCGTCTTGACTGGAAGCAATTTGAACACCACCATTGAAACTTCACAGAAAGCAACCCACTTGCTTCTTGAAAAATTTCCAGAGATTGAAAAGATTGTCACGAAGATTGGAAGTGGCGAAATTCCTACCGACCCTATGCCAATGGAAGCGGGGGATATGATGATTATTCTAAAGCCAAAGAGTGAATGGACTTCAGCTAAAACATTCGATGAGCTCGCAGAAAAAATGGGCGAAGAAGGAAAGAAAATTCCGGGTATCACCCTCGGATTTCAATACCCTGTTCAAATGCGATTCAATGAATTAATGACTGGCGCAAGACAAGATGTTGTGTGCAAAATATACGGAGAAGATTTAGATACCCTCACGCATTACGCATCAAAAATTTCGGCGATAGCATCGGGTATTGAAGGGGTGAAAGATATGTATGTCGAATCAGTTACTGGAATGCCTCAAATGATTGTGAAACTAAATAGAGATCAGTTAGCAAAGTATGGAATTACAGTAGACGAGGCCAATGCCTGGATTGAAACTGCTTTTGCCGGAAAAACGGCAGGTTCTGTTTACGAAGGTGAAAAAAAATTCGACATTGTTATTCGTTCCGATGAAAATTTCAGAAACAAAACTGAAGACATATTGCAAATGATTGTGACCAACAGAAATAACGTTGCTATTCCGCTTTCAGCTATTGCAACGATAGAAGAAACAGACGGTGTAAATCAAGTTCAACGCGAAAACACGAGAAGAAGAATTATTATCGGCTTCAACGTGCGGGGCA
>JBDLUS010000136.1:0-19132 GCA_039805165.1 Bacteroidota bacterium
GCAAACTCGAATCCTTCCACAGGAGCTGAACTTATTCGAGATTATATTTTCAATGGAGTAGATATTGTGGCTAACCTTCAACCCGAATTGGTAACAGGCGGACGATTGAATGTGAAAAACAGTTTAGACTTATTATTGAATGAATGTTCTGCGGGTGGCTGTGTAGCGCCTTTCGCAATTGCAGCTCTGCAAACACCGGGCACGCTCGAATACAACATCAACTGGAACAGCACTCCAGATGTTACAAATTTCGTTTGTCAATATCAAGTTCAGGGCAGCGGAACATGGACACTCGTTGAAGGCATTAACGCCAACAATCTTGTGTTAAGTGGCTTAAGTGCTTGCACTACCTATGAAATTCAACTGGCTTCTGTCTGCGACACCGTTCAAGGTGAATGGACAAATTCCTTCATTCTAAACACAGAAGGATGTTGCGTAAACCCGAACGTTTATTCGGTTCCGAATGCACAAGGTGCAACAACAGCAACAGTTGCATGGAATGACATCTTCGCTGCAGATGGATACACCATTCAGTTAACAGGGCCAAACGGCACCGACGTTATTCAGTCGCTTCAGCCAAACATCACATTCTTTAACTTAGATTCGTGCACCACCTATACCATACAGGTAGCGTCAATTTGTGTCAATCCAGAAAACCCCTTGACTTCATTCGAATTCTCAACAACTGGTTGCGGTTCATGCACCGACGTAGTTTATTGCGATGCGGACGGTGGTAACGCTTCAGATGAATACATCGATGCTGTTACAGTTGGTTCATTCACGAACATTAGTACGGCAAATGCAAATTATACCGATTATACAGATTTGAGTACGCTCACATTAGTTGCAGAGAATACCTATCCAGTGTCGCTAACTCCAGGATTCCCTGGAGGGTCGTACAACGAGTATTTCAAAATATGGATCGATTACAACGCTAATGGAACTTTCGATGAGCCAATGGAATTGGCATTTGACGCAGGTAGCGGATCTCAGAATACCGTAACTGGAAACATCACAATTCCTAATTCCTTAGCCCTTTCAGCAGGAAGCACCCGTATGCGAGTGGGTATGGCCTACGTTGGTATCTTTGGATCTGGAAACCCTCCTACCTCTTGCGGCACTTATGCCTACGGCGAAGTGGAAGACTACTGCGTGAGCTTACAATTAGCAGATGGAGTTGAAAATTTAAATGGAAACTTCAACCTACAGGTTTATCCGAACCCTGCGAAAGAATCCATTCAACTTAATCTTCCTTCAAACATCCAGAAATTCCAATTGAGAATAGTATCGAATGAAGGAAGATGTGTGAAGCAGATGTTCACCGATTCACGCAACATTTCAGTTAACAATCTGGCGGCTGGATATTACATTATTGAGGTTATTTCAGAAAGAGGAATCGCTCGAACCAAAATTTGTGTCGAGTAAGTAAACTAAATGACAACTTAGATTGTCTTAGATAAAATGAATCGAAAACTACTCCTCACCTTTTGCACTTGGCTCATAACCCTTGCGGCTTGGGCTACGCACAATCGTGCTGGAGAAATAGTTTACGAACACATTTCTGGTTACACTTACAAAGTCACTATAAACACCATTACAAAGGCCAGCTCTTTCGCTGCAGACCGTCCGTTTTTGAAAATCAGATGGGGCGACGAGCCTTCGGGAACAACCGAGAATCAACTCGATAGTTTAGAAAGAACCGAAGAACTCATCTTAGGCTCTGGCGACGCCAAGCGAAATCAATACATCGGATTTCACACCTACGCTGGTCCAGGAGTTTATTACCTGGTGATGGAAGATCCCAATCGAAATGAAGGTGTAATCAACATCTTGAATTCCATAAATCAAGTATTCACGATTCAGTCGATGATTGTGATTTCTCCTGCAACGGGACACAACAATTCGGTTCAACTTCTGAAAATGCCCATTGAAGATGCTTGTCTCAATCAGCCTTGGATACACAATCCCGTTGCATTCGATCCAGATGGAGATTCCTTGGTTTACTCCCTTGTTCCTTGTATGGGTGAAGGCGCACAGGCCCTTCCTGGTTGGTTACTCCCCGATGCGAGCACGGTTAATGGTTCAGACGTATTTAGTATTAACGCTTCAACCGGAGATGTTACTTGGGTGGTTCCACCATTGGCGGGTGAATTCAATATCGCAATTAAAATTGAAGAATATCGAAACGGTATTTTGGTTGGTTATGTCATTCGCGACATGCAGATTACTGTAATCACATGCAATAACCAACCGCCTGTTATTTCGCCACTTCCCGATTATTGTGTCGAAGCTGGAAGCACTATTCAGTTCGATGTGAATGCAACAGATCCCAATGGAAACACCATTTTCATTAGTGCGTTCGGTGGTCCACTTACCAACGTGGTTCATGAAGCAGAGTTCAACACGTTTACAGATACATTCTATTGGAATCCGGAGTGTGAAGAAGTTCGTGCTGCACCTTATACCGTGAGCTTTGAAGCACTCGACAATGGTTTCGTTCCATTAGCAGATATAGAGTCTGTAAATATTACTGTAGTCGCACCAAAAGTGCAGAATGTTCAAGCAGACGCAGTGGGTGCAACAGTTACTGTGACTTGGAACCCATCACCTTGCCTGAATTCTTTCACGAACTACGAAGCCGCCAACGTTCGCTATTTCATTTACAGAAAACAAAACGGATATAACTTCAACCCTTCCGATTGCGAAGTTGGAATGCCCGCCTATACTGGCTTCGTATACATTGGTCAAACACTCGGAGCGAATAGCACAACATACAACGATAATGCACCAGGTTTCGGAGTTCCATTCTGCTACCGAATTGTTACGGTTTGGCCCGACGGCGCATTAAGCTACGCTAGCGAAGAAGCATGTGTTCAAATTAAAAAAGACATTCCTGTTATTACGAAAGTAAGTATTGAAACAACCGATATTTCTGTTGGACAAGACACCGTTTGGTGGTCGCCTCCTTCACAACTCGACACACTCGCATACTTGCCACCGTACCACTACGAATTGGAATTCGACAACAACGGGACATGGCAAACCATCTTCGCGTCGAACGAATTCACCATTTTGAATACAGGCGATACCGTATACTATCATTCGAATATCGACACATTCACGGCATTGAAAAAATACCGAGTGAAGTTCTATTCGAATGAAGACGTAGTTGGTTACTCGTCAACTGCCACCTCTCCTTGGCTCAACGCAACACCGCAAGACAATGCCATTCAATTGAATTTGGAAGGTCAATTCCCATGGATCAATTCACGTTACTTCATTTATCGAAAGGCTCCAGGTGAGTTAGATTTTTCTTTGTTGAATGAAACTACCATACCTCAATACCTCGATACGGGTCTTGTAAACAATGCCAACTACTGCTATAAGATTCTAACGCTCGGTTCATACGGTGCGCCGAACGTTCCTGACTCGTTGTACAACTTCAGCCAAGAAATTTGCGCAAGTCCCTACGACGCCACCCCGCCTTGCCCTCCGCTTATCTCGCAAACCAACAACTGCGAAATACCTTCACTTCAAATTTCATGGGACAACATTGACCCGTCCTGCTCGCAAGACATTACCGCCTACAATATTTATTACGCTCCAAGCAACACAAGTTCATACTCGCTGCTTGGAACGCTAAACGGATCAAACAGCACCGAATTTGAATTCCTTCATCCGGAAGGATTGCAAAGTATAGCCGGATGTTTCTACATCACAGCGCTAGATTCACTGAACCTCTGGCCAGATGGTGAAGTTTATCAAAATGAAAGTGCACCTTCGAATGTGGTATGCATTGACAACTGTCCGACTTATGAATTGCCTAACATTATCACCCCAGATTTAGATGGGTTGAACGACATTCTTAAGCCATTTCCATACCGTTCCATTGAAAGCATCGACTTGAAAATATTCAATCGATATGGCACATTGCTTTTCGAAACTACTGATCCAGATATCTTGTGGAACGCAACAGACGAAGCAACGCAAACGCTTGTCAGCGCAGG
This sequence comes from Bacteroidota bacterium, assembly GCA_039805165.1. Lineage (GTDB taxonomy): Bacteria > Bacteroidota > Bacteroidia > Flavobacteriales_D > Sanyastnellaceae > CAIZGX01. The sequence goes on from JBDLUS010000136.1 coordinate 4,008, forward strand.
AACTTACTACTACACCGTTATTGTAAATACCATTCGCTTGGAAGGTATTGTACCTGAATTCCGCGAAGGTTACATTCAGATTTTGAATGCAACACAAGCCACACCTCAACAATAAAATATGTTCACAGGAATTATAGAATCGCTTGGTAAAATTGTGAAGACTGAACGTGTTGGAAGCAACCTCGAACTTTGGGTTTCTTGTGATTTCACAAATGAATTGAAGGTTGATCAGAGCCTCGCTCACAACGGAATTTGTTTAACTGTGGTTGAAATTATGAAAGACACATACCGCGTGACAGCAATAGATGAAACCATTCAAAAAACAACCATCGGAAGTTGGATGGAAGGAAATCAGGTTAATCTTGAAAGGTGCGTGAAAGTTGGCGATCGCTTAGACGGACACAATGTGCAAGGGCATGTAGATGTAGTTGGAAAATGTATTTCCAAAACAGAAAATGAAGGCAGTTGGAAATTCACTTTTGAATACACACCTAACGAGCTAGGACATATCACTGTTCCGAAAGGAAGTATCGCCATAAACGGGGTAAGTCTTACGGTGGTTGACAGTTCGAAAACTTCTTTTTCGGTAGCCATCATTCCATTTACCTATGAACACACTACTTTTCAGTTCATTGAAAATGGAACTTCTGTCAATTTAGAATTCGATATTATGGGGAAGTATGTGGCCGCGTATATGGCTGCACTATCTTCGTAACATGATATCTTCAGAACACGAAAAAAAACTATTTCTTCTCGACGCATACGCACTTATTTTCCGTGCTTATTACGCCTTCATAAGAACTCCACGCATTAACAGCAAAGGGCTGAATACTGGGGCCATGTATGGATTCACGAACACGCTTCTCGATATTCTAAACAACGAGAAACCTTCACACATTGCTGTCGTATTCGACGCACCTGAACAAACACTCAGAGAGATCGATTACGAAGCCTACAAAGCGAATAGATCAGAGACTCCGGAAGACATCAAACTTGCGGTTCCCTACATCAAGAAAATCGTTGAAGCTTTCAATATTCCTATGCTCATTGCTCCAGGTTATGAGGCAGATGACATCATTGGAACACTCGTTAAAAAAGCAGAAGAAAAAGGATTTCACACGTACATGATGACGCCCGATAAAGACTACGGTCAATTGGTAAGCGACAGGTCTTTCATATACAAACCTGGCTACCAAGGCGGCAAAGCGGAAATTTTAGGAGAAGCAGAAGTCTGCGCGAAATTTAACATTCAAAATGTAAGTCAAGTTATTGATCTGCTCGGTCTCATGGGCGATGCGGTAGACAACATTCCTGGAATACCAGGCATTGGGGAAAAAACAGCAGCGAAACTTTTAGCCGAATTCGGAAGTCTTGAAGGGCTTCTTGCAAACACAGATAAACTGAAAGGAAAGCAAAAGGAAAACGTTGAAAATTTCCGCGAGCAAGGTATTCTTTCTAAGAAACTCGCAACCATTATGCTCGACGCTCCTACTCCGCTCGACGAAGAGGCGTTGAAAGTGAGCGAAATAAACAAAGATGCCATTCGTGAAGTTTTCGAAGAACTCGAATTTCGTCAATTAATTAAGCGTGTATTGAACGAGGAACCTGTTGCAACTGCATCAGCTAATTCTTCGTCAAACAATAGTGCTGTTCCAGATTTATTTTCATCTGCTGGTGAAGAAGTGATTGTTTCTTCAACACCAAAAAACACAATTGAAAATACGGATCATGAGTACTTCATGGCCACTTCGGAACAAGAACTTCAAACGCTAATTTCAGAACTTCAACGTGCAACAACGTTTAGCTTCGATACTGAAACCTCCGATTTAGAGCCTCATTCAGCTTATCTCGTTGGACTTTCATTCAGCACGAAAGCACATACCGGTTGGTACGTTCCCATTTCTTCCAACTTTGAAGAAGCGAAAAAGCAATTGGAAATTTTCAATGAAATTTTCTCAGACACTTCGAAAACACTTGTCGCGCAGAACTACAAGTTCGACTTCAAGATGATGAAAAAATATGGAATGAAGATTCAAAATAAAATCTTCGACACCATGCTTGCCCATTACGTCATTAATGCCGATGGAAAGCACGGCATGGATGCGTTGAGTGAAAGTTATTTAAATTACAAACCTGTCTCTATTGAATCGTTGATTGGACCGAAAGGAAAAAACCAAAATTCAATGGCGCACCTTCCTGCTGAAAGCGTAAAGGATTACGCAGCAGAAGATGCCGATGTAACACTTCAACTCGCAGAAATTTTTCAACCTGAATTAGAAAAACAAGGAACCACTTCCGTTCTCGAAAACATTGAAACACCACTCATTGAGGTGCTTGCTAACATGGAATGGGAAGGTATTCGTGTCGACAAAGATTTCTTGAACGCCTACAGCGTAGAGCTTGGGAAGGAACTCGATATCATTGAAGAAAAAATTACAGAACTCGCAGGAGAGAAATTCAATTTAGATTCTCCAAAACAATTGGGGGTTATACTTTTCGAGAAATTGAAAATAACCACTGAAATGAAGAAGACAAAAACCGGTCAATACAGCACCGGTGAAGATGTCCTTCAGCGTTATTTGCACAACCACGAAATTGTTCCACTGATTCTCGATTACCGTGAATTGCGCAAATTAAAAAGCACCTATATCGACACCCTTCCGAACATGATTAACTCAATCACCGGACGTGTGCACACGAACTTCATGCAAGCGGTTGCTGCAACGGGAAGATTGAGTAGCAATCAACCGAATTTGCAAAACATTCCTATTCGTACTTCACGCGGAAAAGAAATCAGAAAAGCATTTGTTGCGCGCGATGAAAATCACGTCTTAGTAAGCGCCGATTACTCGCAAGTTGAGTTGCGCATTATTGCAGCGCTGAGCGGAGATAAAAATATGATCGAAGCTTTTCAGCAAGGAGAAGACATTCACAAAGCCACTGCTTCGAAAGTGTTCAACGTTCCGTTGGAGGAAGTTACCAAAGACATGCGAAGCAAAGCGAAAGCGGTTAACTTTGGAATTATATACGGCCAAGGTCCTTTCGGATTGGCGCAGCAGTTAGGCATTTCAAGAACCGAAGCGAAAAACATCATTGAGGCTTACTACGCACAATTCGCGGCACTAAAAACCTACCAGCACCAAGCAGTAGAAGATTGCCGCTCAAGAGGTTTCGTAGAAACCGTGCTCGGACGTAGACGCTTCCTTCCAGATATCAACTCATCGAACGCCATCTCAAGAAGCTTCGCAGAGCGCAACGCAGTGAATGCACCTATTCAAGGTTCAGCAGCCGACGTCATTAAAGTAGCCATGGTGAAAATTCAATTAGCATTGAAGAATGCTAATTTGAAAACAAGAATGGTACTTCAAGTTCACGATGAATTGCTCTTCGACACACCAAAGGAAGAAATTAAACAAGTCTTTGCGCTCGTTAAGCATGAAATGGAAAACGCGGTAAAACTTGAAGTGCCCTTAGATGTTGAAATTCAAGCAGGAAATAACTGGCTCGAAGCGCATTAATATCATTTTATTTGTTTTATATTGTAACTATATTCGCATTACCGCGTATCAATGTACTCTAACTATTCAATTGGTTCAAATGATTAAAAAACACCTCTCCCTCACTGCAATCGTCAGTGTGTGCATTGGCTCCATGACTCTGGTAGCCTGCGGCGGAAGCGACAACAAAACTGAAAACAAGGCTCCCCTTGAATCAGGCGCAAGCGAATTAACCAACAAAGACGAATTCTTCAAAGACCGCGAACAAGCGTTGAAGCAAATCTTCTTCAGTATTCCTGCTCCTATTGAAATGGCCGACATGATTAAAGATGCTGGATTCAGCTTTGACAAAGCCATGTTGAATTCAGTAGATAAAGTTTCGAAATACGTAGACGAAGAAAATCGCGCGATTAACCTCGGCATCTACGCTGCAGACCTAAGCTACAGCACAGTATTCGAGCAAAAACAAGAGTCGGTAAATTACTTAGCGGCTTCGAAAACATTGGCGAGCGCATTGGGAATTGACGGGGCAATGGATGAGAAATTCATGGAGCGTGTTCAAAAGAATCAAAACAACAAAGATTCTCTTTTAAGCTACGTTACTCTTTCATACCAAAACGTGAACGCCTACTTGAAAGAAGGAAAGCGTACAGATGTAAGTGCCTTAATTGTTGCAGGCGCATGGGTTGAAACACTTTACTTGTCTACTCAGTACGCTGGGAAGAAAGGTGAAAAGGCTATGAAGCAACGCGTTGCAGAGCAGACGTATTCTTTAAACCAATTGGTTAGTTACTTGAATCTTTTCGCAACGAGTGATCGAGTGAATCGCATGAAAGAAGACTTAACAAAACTTCAAACGATATACAAAGATGTAATTGTGGTGAGTGGGGAAACATCTGTTGAAAAAGACAACAACGGAGTAACCACCATTGGAAGCACAGAAACAGTTACCATGAGCGATGCTACACTAGCGAAAATCGCAGCAGAAACTGTTGTCATCCGTAACAAATACATTCAATAAAAAAATCAGAAGATATCATGAAAGCATATAAAATTCTCCTGTTCTTATTGGTCTTTATTCCCTCATTCGCTTCCGCGCAATGTAGACCTTTCACAAAAAATAAAGTTCTTCCAAAATTGAATGGGTACGTTCAAAACGACAGTTACAATTCAGCTCAAATGGCTCCTGGTGAAGAAGCCGAGATTATGGTAACCTTCTTTGGTGGTCGTGATTACCGCTTGCTTGTAGTTGCTCACCCTATCCTCGGCGATGTTGAGTTCACTGTGAGCGATATCAACGGTAAGCAGATTTACACCAACAAAGGCGCCCAAGACAAAGAAGCTTTTGAATTCAAAATGAAAAACACGCAACAACTTGTTGTAAAGGTTAAAGTTCCTGAGCAAAAAGATGCCGTAGTTCAGCATATCGGCTGTATTAGCATCGTTTCAGGATTCAAACAATAAGTTATCGTCTCCAAATAAAAAGCCGCTTAATCGCGGCTTTTTTTTATGATTTAAAACGAAGGGGTTATCAGAATATGTTTTCGTTCCTTTCTTGTATCCATCTTCTTCCAAAACCAATTGTTAATGTGATAAGAAGCAAAGGCACTTGCAGTACCGATGAATGCTCCCGCTGCAACATCGGTCGGATAATGCGCGCCTAGATGCATTCGCGAGTATCCAATTCCGCAGGCATACATGTACGCGGGAACGGCGATATACCATTTCGGTTTCGCCAACACACAACTCGTTGCCCACTGAAATGCAGAACTCGTATGTCCCGAAGGAAACGATAAACTTCCAGCATGAGTCTTCTTGTAGATTAAATCGCCATGTGCTGCAAATGGACGTGGCCTTGCAATTCCGTACTTCAACACAACAGTAACAAATCCGTTCAAAGCCAATCCACCGGCCATGCCAACAAACTGACGCTTCACGAATTCGTCTTTTTTCAAAACGCCAACAGTGCCGACCAGTAAAGGGGTTCCGACAGTCACATAAGTAATGCTGTTTGTGTAGGCTTCCCAAAATCGATCAGACTTCTCAGGACCTCCATTGATCTTAGCCAATAGATTCAAATCCCAAGAAGGTTGACCATTCGACCTAAAACAAAAAAGCACCAAGAGCAAAACGAGCCCTTGGTGCTTTAAATGAAATTGTTGCATTAATTCTCCGGTTTCACACTCGCAGAAAGATACTCTCTGTTCATGCGAGCGATATTTTCTATGCTGATGCTTTTCGGACATTGAACTTCGCAAGCACCAATGTTGCTGCAATTTCCAAATCCTTCTTCATCCATTGTCTTAACCATGTTCAATACACGCTCTTTGCGCTCTGGATGTCCTTGTGGCAACAAAGCGAATTGAGAAACTTTCGCACTCACGAACAACATTGCCGAGCTGTTCGGACAAGTTGCAACGCATGCACCACATCCAATACAAGTTGCCGCGTCGAATGCTTTATCTGCATCGTCTTTCGGAATAGGAATCGCATTCGCGTCCATAGTTCTTCCGGAAGTATTCACAGAAACGAATCCACCCGATTGAATAATACGGTCGAACGCTGCGCGATCTACCATCAAGTCTTTTACCACTGGGAAACCTTCAGCTCTCCATGGCTCAATGTAAATAGTATCTCCGTCCTTGAACGAACGCATATGCAATTGACAGGTTGTTACACCGCGGTTTGGACCGTGTGCTTCACCGTTAATGAACATGCTGCACATTCCGCAAATACCTTCACGGCAATCGTGGTCGAACGCAATAGCATCTTCACCCTTGCGAATAATTTGCTCATTCAACATGTCAATCATTTCTAAGAAAGACATATCCGGAGATACACCGCCCAATTGGTAGGTCTCCATTTTTCCAGCAGCAGTGCTGTTGGACTGACGCCAAACTTTTAGCGTAAGGTTCATGTTTCCGTTGCTCATCTTATTTGTATGATCGTTGTTGAACTTTAATGTTTTCGTATATCAAATCTTCTTTGTGCATCTTCGGAGCAGATGGATCACCTGTAAACTCCCATGCAGCAACATAACTAAATGTTTCATCTACACGCAGTGCTTCACCTTCTTCCGTTTGGAATTCTTCACGGAAGTGACCACCGCAAGATTCGTTACGATCTAATGCATCTAAACACATTAATTCACCTAACTCAATGAAGTCGGCAACACGCGTTGCTTTTTCCAATTCGGTATTCACTCCGGTCATTCCTCCTGGAACTTTAACATTCTTGTAGAAATCTTCACGAATCTTGCGAATCTCAGAAATAGCGAATTCCAAACCTTCTTTGCTACGCGCCATTCCGCAGTAATCCCAAATGATTTTACCCAATTTCTTGTGGTAAGTATCTACGGTTTCAGTTCCTGTAGTTTTGAAAAAGCCTTCCAATCTTTCTCTTACAGCTTTCTCTGCTTCTACGAATTCTGGAGTTTTGGTTGAAATAGCACCTGTGCTAATTTCATCGGCCAAGTAATTTCCAATTGTATATGGAAGTACGAAATATCCATCTGCCAAACCTTGCATTAATGCAGATGCACCAAGACGGTTAGCACCGTGATCGCTGAAGTTTGCTTCACCACAAGCGTAACATCCTGTAACAGTAGTCATCAACTCATAGTCAACCCACAATCCACCCATCGTGTAGTGAACTGCCGGATAAATCATCATTGGAGTCTTGTAAGGATTCTCAGCTACGATTTGCTCGTACATCTGGAATAAGTTACCGTATTTCGCTTCAACGACCTTCGTTCCTAATTCACGAATTTGATCTTCAGTAGCGTTGTGCAATCCTTGAACCGTTGCAGCTGTTTTACCATAACGCATAATTGCTGAAGCAAAATCTAAATAAACTGCTTCACCTGTTGCATTCACTCCGAATCCAGCATCGCAACGCTCTTTCGCAGCACGTGACGCAACATCGCGAGGAACCAAGTTTCCGAAAGCAGGGTAACGACGCTCCAAATAATAATCGCGACGTTCTTCAGGAAGATCGGTTGGTTTTAATTTTTTTGCACGAATCGCTTCCGCATCTTCTTTGTGCAATGGAACCCAAATACGTCCGTCGTTACGCAACGACTCAGACATCAACGTCAATTTAGACTGGTGGTCACCACTTACTGGAATGCACGTTGGGTGAATTTGAGTAAAACAAGCATTCGCAAATGCAGCTCCTTTGCGGTGTGCGCGCCATGCCGCTGTAACATTCGATCCCATTGCGTTTGTTGAAAGGAAAAACACGTTTCCGTATCCACCTGTACACAACACAACCGCATGACCACTGTGACTTTCAATCTCACCCGTAACCATGTTACGCGCAATAATTCCTCTCGCCTTTCCGTCTACGATAACCAGATCCATCATTTCATGGCGGTTATACAACTTCACACTTCCTTTACCAATCTGACGGCTTAACGCCGAGTATGCACCCAACAAAAGTTGTTGTCCGGTTTGTCCTTTGGCATAAAACGTACGAGAAACTTGTGTTCCTCCGAACGAACGGTTGTCCAACAACCCGCCGTAATCGCGAGCAAACGGAACACCTTGCGCAACACATTGGTCAATGATGCTCGCGCTTACTTCAGCCAAACGATGAACGTTCGCTTCACGTGCGCGGTAATCACCACCTTTAATGGTATCGTAGAACAAACGGTATGTGCTATCACCATCGTTCATGTAATTCTTAGCAGCGTTAATACCACCTTGCGCAGCAATAGAGTGCGCGCGGCGGGGACTATCTTGAAAACAAAATGCTTTCACTTTGTAGCCCATTTCAGCCAATGAAGCAGCTGCAGAAGAACCAGCCAAACCGGTTCCAACTACAATCACCTCAATGTTTCTTTTGTTCGAAGGATTCACCAAACGAACTGAATTTTTATACTTCGTCCACTTTTGATCAAGTGGCCCTACTGGAATTTTACCGTCTAACTTCATTGGAAGTAATTTTTAATCCGAATTATTTAACCCAACCTAAGTACATCGCAACTGGCATAGATGCGAACAATACTGAAATCACAATTGAAAATACAGATCCAGCCAATTCAATGGTTGAAGCATATTTTCTATGGTTCAATCCCAACGATTGAAATGCGCTTCTGAATCCATGGAACAAATGCCAGAACAACGAGAAACATCCAAGTAAATAGATGACTACAGCCACTGGGTTTTGAAACACCAATAACATTTCAGCAAATAAATTCTCGTGCATTACACCGTCGATCTTCACGTGACTCGGCTCTACCGACAATCCAGTAACACGCGTCTTCAACCAAAAATCTTTCAAGTGAATCACCAAGAAAATAAGAATCAATGTTCCCAACAAAGCCATACTTCTTGAATACCAAGTGCTACTTGCAGATGGTTTGTTGTAAGCATACTTAATTGGACGCGCCTTACGGTTTTGGAAGTAAAGCATCAATCCGTCTACGATATGTAAAATCAATCCCAAGAACAAACCAATTTCCATGGTTCGCACTATAAGGTTGGTTCCCATAAAATGTCCCCATTCGTTGAAGGTTTCCCCTCCATCGTTGAAGAAAATCATAGCGTTAATTCCTGCGTGAACGACTAGGAATGAAATAAGGAACAAGCCTGTTGCGGCCATCCAATATTTCTTAATAAGTGATGATGTAAAAAGACCCATATTGGTTTTTGTTTTGCTGTGCGAAAATACAATCGGAAAACGTTCTACAACAGACAAAATAATTTAGAATTTGTTCAAATAGCCTTTATGGACGAATTAAGTGTCACCACACTAGGGTAGGTGAAATATCTCGCAAACAAAAAAGGGCCGTCCGAAGACAGCCCTTTTCGTTTTCTAATTCAAAATGAATTATAATCCGCTGCGTAAGAAACCAGAGATAGACAAGTCTTTATCTACTGACTTCACGTATTGACCAACAGTTAATTTGCTGTCCTTGATGAACTCTTGATTCACCAAAGTAGTTTCTTTAAACCATTTGTTCAAACGACCCATTGCAATTTTCTCAGCCATATCCGCAGGTTTACCTTCGTTGATAGCTAATTCTTTTCCAATTTCGATTTCCTTTTGTTTCAATTCTTCTGGAACTGAAGTCTCATCCAATGCTACTGGAGCCATAGCCGCAGTTTGCATAGCAACATCCTTTGCAACATCAGCAGAAGTTTCTTTGTTGAAACCTACGATAGAAGCCAATTTGTTACCTGGGTGGTTGTAGCAATAAACGAATCCAGCGTTGATTTGTGATGCTGTAGACAAATCAATTTTTTCTCCGATTTTACCAATCTCTTCAGTAATTTTTTCTTCGATAGTTAAAGAAGTTCCTGGGAAAGTTAACGCTTTAACCGCTTCTGGGCTGCTCGCGTTGTTAGCGATAGCTGCATCCAAAATGCTGTTTGCGAAAGTTACGAAACCATCGTTCTTCGCTACGAAATCTGTTTCGCAGTTCAATACGATAATGTAACCGCTCGTGTTGTCTGCGCTAGCTTTAGCTAAAACAACTCCTTCTGTTGCATCGCGATCTCCGCGGCTTGCAGCCACTTTCTGACCTTTTTTACGAAGCAATTCAACTGCTTTTTCGAAATCACCTTCCGCTTCGGTAAGTGCTTTCTTGCAATCCATCATACCCGCACCAGTCATGGTACGAAGCTTATTTACATCTGCTGCTGTAATATTCATGATTCAATAAATTAATTCATTAAAAAATTAAGCCTTAGGTGCACGCTTGCGTGTAGCCGGCTTTCTATCTTCTTTCTTTTCAGCTGTTGCTGGAACGTCTTCACCTTTATCCTTGTCTACTTTACGATCAGCCAATCCTTCAGCGATAGCTTCAATAGCTACATCCAAAATTTTGCTGATAGATTTTGTAGCATCGTCGTTTGCAGGGATAGCGAAATCGATTTTACGTGGATCGCTGTTGGTATCAACCATTGCGAATACTGGAATACCTAAACGCTTTGCTTCAGCAACTGCGATATGTTCTTTCATTACATCAATAACGAATAATGCAGCAGGAACACGGTTCATGTCTGCAATAGAACCTAAGTTCTTACGCATTTTAGTAACAGTACGAGTCATTTGAAGACGCTCTCTTTTGCTCATGGTAGCAGCAGTTCCGTCAGCTTCCATTTTCTCAATAGAAGTCATTTTACGAACCGCCTTACGAATGGTAACGAAGTTCGTTAACATTCCACCAGGCCAACGCTCTACTACGAAAGGCATACCGATAGCGCTTACTTTTTCAGCAACGATATCTTTTGCTTGTTTCTTGGTAGCAACGAAAAGGATTTTCTTTCCAGATTTTGCGATTTGACGCATTGCATTGCAAGCTTCATCAAGCTTAACAACTGTCTTATTCAAATCAATAATGTGAATTCCTTTTTTCTCTCCGAAGATATACGGAGCCATGTTTGGATTCCATTTGCGGCTAAGGTGTCCGAAGTGTACTCCGGCATCTAGCAATTCATCAAAAGTAACTTTTGCCATTTTTTATTTTATTCTTGTTTACGTTCTCTAAAAGTCAACTCCAAAGTAGCCATATCGAAATATGAGTCTTTGGAGTTTGGATGCTAAACAAGCCCGATAAAGCTTTCCAAAAAATTCTCCAGCGATTAACGCTTAGAGAACTGGAAGCGAGCACGAGCCTTACGTTGACCGAATTTCTTACGTTCAACCATACGAGGATCACGAGTGGTAAGACCTTCAGCTTTCAAAGCTGGTTTCCAATCGGGATTAAGTTCAATTAATGCTTTACTGATCGCTAAACGAACAGCTTCAGCTTGACCGGTGATTCCACCGCCGTCAATGTTCGCTTTGAAATCATACTTTCCTTCGTTTCCAGTAAGGATGAAAGGTTGGTTCACGCGGTACTGAAGTACCAACGTTGGAAAATAATGTGCGTAATCTTTTCCGTTGATTTCAAATTTACCTGTTCCTTCTGAAAGGTAAACACGTGCTACTGCGGTCTTACGACGACCTGAAGTATTGGTATATTGCGTAGTTGCCATTGACTAAATTATCCTTTTAAAGTATAAACTGTTGGTTGTTGAGCTGTTTGCTCGTGGTTAGTACCTGCATAAACATACAAGTTTCTAAATACTTCACGACCCAAACGATTCTTTGGAAGCATTCCGCGAATTGCCATCTCAATCATTGCTGTTGGATGCTTAGCCATCATTTCTTTCGGGCTAGCGAAACGTTGTCCACCTGGGTAGCCAGTGTAACGGATGTAAACTTTCTCATCCCACTTCTTTCCAGTAAGTGCAATTTTTTCTGCGTTAACAACTACTACGTAGTCTCCGCAGTCTGCGTGTGGCGTAAACAATGGTTTGTGCTTACCGCGAAGTATAGCTGCTACTTCACTAGCCAAACGACCAAGATTCTTGCCTTCTGCATCAACAATCAACCACTGCTTGTTAGCAGTTTCCTTGTTTGCTGATGGGGTTTTGTAACTCAACGTATCCATTTTATCTCTATTCTTAAAGTCAATTCCCTAAAATTTGGGGGTGCGAAAATACAATCTTTTTTCTTATCTGCAAACACTTTTCAACATTTCTTTCATGAAAACATTAAATTTTCAAGAATCATGGTGTTTCAAAGCGCTTTTAGATGATCAACATAGCATCACCATAGCAGAAGAAACGATATTTCTTCTTAATGGCCTCTTTGTAGGCTTCCATTACGAAATCATATCCGCCAAATGCAGTGGTCATCATTAACAATACACTCTGAGGCTCGTGGAAATTCGTAATTAAGCTATCTGCAATTTGAAAATCGTATGGAGGGAAAATAAATTTACTTGCCCATCCGTCAAACGCTTTCAAGGTATTATTCGTTCCTACACTGCTCTCAAACGCACGAAGTGTGGTTGTTCCTACCGCACAAACACGCTTGCCCTTTGCTCTTGCGTCATTTACTAAATCAGCAGTCACTTCAGGTATAATCAATTGCTCGCTATCCGTCTTGTGCTTCGTTAAGTCTTCCACTTCAACAGTTCTGAATGTTCCCAATCCTATGTGAAGAGTCAATTCAGCCATGTGGATTCCTGCAATTTCTAAACGCTTTGAAAGCTGTTTTGAAAAGTGTAATCCAGCCGTTGGAGCTGCTACTGCGCCTTCATACTTCGCATAAATCGTTTGATAACGTTCAGCATCTTCTGGCTCAACTGGACGCTCGATGTATTTTGGAAGTGGTGTTTCACCTAGGCTGTATACCAATTTCTTAAAATCTTCATGCGGACCGTCATACAAGAAACGTAACGTTCTTCCACGTGATGTTGTATTATCGATTACTTCAGCAACCAACTCATCGTTAGGACCGAAGTACAATTTATTTCCAATACGAATCTTACGTGCAGGGTCAACTACAGTATCCCAAAGCAAACTTTTATCGTTCAATTCACGCAACAAGAAAACCTCGATCATTGATCCAGTCTTCTCTTTATTACCATACATGCGTGCTGGGAATACCTTGGTATTGTTGTTCACCATTACGTCGCCTTCGCTAAAGTAATCTAGCAAATCACGAAATTTCTTGTGCTCAATCTTTCCAGTCTTGCGATCTAAAACCATTAATTTGGCATCGTCGCGGTGAGGAAGAGGGTGCTGAGCGATTAATTCTTTAGGCAATTCATATTTGAATTGACCCAATTTCATTGTGGAAATCAAGGTGTTATTATTTAAGTGGGGGGCGAAAGTACGAAATCAAAAAGCCTTTGTAAAGACCTTTTTCACCGAGTCATCACTAAAATGCTCATTAACAGCACTATAACTAGGGTAAAATAACTTCACCCAGTCCATTGGAGTCTTTGCTTCTTCCACACGAAACGGAAAACTCTCGGTTCTTCGCAGCGCGCTCAAGTATCCACCAACACCCAATCTTTGTCCAAAATCGTTTGCAATGGAGCGGATATATGTTCCTTTCGAACATCGAATGCAGAACGACACCTCCTTCCCATCAAAATCATTCAACTCGAACGATTCAATGGTAATTAAGTTCTCGCGCATCTTCACTTCTTCATTCTTTCTGGCCATTTCATAAGCTCGAACTCCATCTATTTGCTTGGCGCTATAAACGGGCGGCATTTGAAGTTGTTCTCCGATAAAGGTCTTCGCGACTTCTTCCAATCTTTCCAATGTCAAATGTTCTGTAGATTGAAAATTCTCGGGCAATGTCTCTTTATCGAAACTCGGGGTGGTTGCACCCAAAACAATTCTTCCGGTATACTCCTTCGTTCCTCCTTGAATATCAGAAATAGACTTGGTCATCTTACCTGTACAAACAATCAAAAGTCCTGTTGCCAGGGGATCTAACGTTCCTGCATGTCCGATTTTAAATTTCGGGAATTTCCCTTCACTTCGAAGAATCCACTTCAGTTTTCCCACAACATCGAAACTTGTCCAATTGAGGGGTTTATCGACCAACAAGATTTTTCCTTCCAGCAATTCTTCGGCGTGCGAAATCGTGCAGTGTTTCAAAAAATCACTCATGCCTCTTGCTGCATTAATTCTTTCGCGGTTTGAAGCGCAGCAGCGCCCGCCTGGTCGCCACCTAACATGTGAGCCAACTCCATTTCACGTTCCGACATACTCAACTCTTGTAAGTCGCTCACGGTCGTCTCTCCTTCCACTCGTTTGGTAACTCTAAAATGCTGATGAGACTTAGATGCTATTTGTGGCAAATGCGTAATAACCAATAGTTGCGCAGAAGTCGACATTTCACGAAGCAACGCTGCAATGCGATTTCCTGTTTCTCCACCTACTCCTTGATCTATTTCATCTAAAATCAAAACAGGCATTTCATTCAAATGCGCAGTCGCTGCCTTAATGGCTAACATCACACGCGATATTTCTCCACCCGAAGCAACAGACTTAATATCTTCAAAAGGCTGACCCTTATTTGCTGAAAAAGCGAAGCGCAAATTCTCGGCACCGTATAAATGCAATTCCGAAGTACCAGTCACTTCAATTTGGAATTGCGCATGAGTCAAATTCAATTTATTCAAAGAAGAAGAAATGGCCTTCTCAGCTTCCTTCACGCCCTTCATGCGCAAATGAGACAACTTCGTTGCCAATTCCTTACACTGTTGCTCAAGCTGAGCAACTTCCTTTTCTTTATTCTGAATTGAAGTTTCCAACGTCTCGGTTAACTGAGCATCCTGCTCCAACTTCAACTTCAATTCATTCAAGGCGTCAATGCTATTCACATTGTGCTTTCGGAACATCTTGAAGACAAAACTCAAGCGCTCCTCAATTGCCGCCGCACGTTCCGGATCCATCGTTACCGAATCTGAAAAACGCTGCAAGTCAATATCCACCTCACGAAGCTCAGCAATCACAGATTCCAACTGTGAAGAAAACTCTTGTAGTTTCGCATGCCCCCCTTCCCACTTCATCAATTGCTGCTTCGCCATTTTTAATTGTTGAAGCACATTGCTATCGCCTTCGCTCAAAATATTCGAAACTAAATGCAACGACTCTAATAGTTCTCCCGAGTTCTGTTGAAGGTTCAACTCGCTCTCCATTTCAGCGACATCGTATGCACTAAAATCTTCTTGAGACAATTCGTTCAATTGAAACAAACGATAATCCTCTGTTGCCTTTTCCTTGTTCAATTGAACATGCAAATTCTCTAACTCTTCCTGCGTCTGAC
>JBDLUS010000137.1:0-2626 GCA_039805165.1 Bacteroidota bacterium
ATGATTTGCGGACATTACAAGGGCATAGATCAACGTTTGCGCGATCATTATGTGACGCGCGAAATATCTATCGGTGATTATGTTTTAAGTGGAGGAGAATTAGCGGCTGCTGTTTTAGTGGATGCGATCGTGCGATTAATTCCGGGTGTGATGAACGATGAAACGAGTGCATTGACCGATTCATTTCAAGATAATTTATTGGCACCACCTGTTTACACAAGACCTGCAGAGTATAACGGTTGGAAGGTTCCAGATGTTTTGACTTCTGGGAATTTCAAGGCTATTGAAGATTGGCGCATGCAACAAGCCTTCGAGAAAACAAAAACAAGAAGACCCGACTTGCTATGAGCACGCCACTAGCGGAAAGAATGCGTCCAAAAACATTCGATGAATATGTTGGACAATCGCATTTGATTGGCAAAGGTGCTGTGCTTCGAAGCATTATTGAAAGCGGACATATTCCAAGCATGATTTTTTGGGGACCTCCGGGTGTTGGAAAAACTACGTTGGCAAATATCATTGCACAAACACAACAACGTCCGTTCTTTTCCTTAAGTGCAATCAATAGCGGAGTGAAAGAAATTCGCGAAGTGTTGGATCAAGCTGGGAAGGGCGGGTTGTTTCAAAAGAGTGCTATTTTATTCATAGACGAGATTCATCGGTTTTCAAAGAGTCAGCAAGATTCTCTTCTAGGCGCCGTAGAAAAAGGAGTTGTAACCTTGATTGGTGCAACTACAGAGAATCCTTCTTTTGAAGTGAATGGAGCGTTGTTGTCGCGCTCGCAGGTGTACACCCTGAACGCGCTCACCAAAGATGAACTCAATCAGTTGTTGGAAGATGTTATTGTTCGCGATGAAGCGCTTCGCGCTAAAAAAATTCAATTAGAAGAAACGCAGTCGCTCTTGAAATACAGCGGTGGCGATGCCCGCAGATTGCTGAATGTACTTGAGTTAGTTGTTGAATCCATTTCAGAGACGCCTTGCGTCATTAAAAACGAATCGGTAGAGAACGTCATTCAAACGAATGCTGCCCGTTACGACAAGACCGGTGAAATGCACTACGACGTTATCTCAGCGTTCATTAAAAGCGTTCGCGGAAGTCATGCGCAAGCTGCGACTTACTATTTGGCTCGAATGATTAAAGGCGGAGAAGATCCATTGTTTATTGCTCGACGATTGGTAATTCTTGCTTCGGAGGATATTGGATTAGCGAATCCGAATGCGCTGTTGATTGCGGAAGCAACCTTTCGCGCTGTTCAAAATATAGGCTGGCCTGAAGCACGCATTCCATTGAGCATGTGTACCGTTTATTTGGCAACCAGCGCGAAAAGTAATTCGGTGTATACTGCTATAGACGCGGCGTTGGCATTGGTAGAGCAAACAGGCGATCTGCCTGTGCCCATGCATTTGCGCAACGCACCAACGAAGTTAATGAAGGAGTTAGGGTACGGAAAGAACTACGAATACGCGCACGCACACGAGGGAAATTTTGTTCGTCAAGAATTTCTGCCACAAGAAATTGCATCGTCGGAATTTTATACTCCCGGCAACAATCCGAAAGAAGCAGCTATTCTAAAATGGCTTCAAGAACGCTGGGGGACGAATGAATAATAACGCGACACGAAACTTTGGACTCGATTTGTTTCGAGCATTGGCCATTGTGTTGGTGGTATTGTCTCACGGAAAATTTTTATTGAATGGAACGGTCCTAGAGAATTTTCCCTTTGTTAAAATGCTCGACGGCGTTGATTTGTTTTTCGTGCTAAGCGGATTTTTAATTGGTGGAATATTGTTGAAGTCTTCCTCTGAAGGTTTGAATTGGCGGGGTGTTGCGCACTTCTGGAAAAGAAGGTGGTTACGTACTTTGCCGAATTATTATTTGATTTTATTGTTGAATTTTCTTTTCGTTTCGTACGGAATTATATCAGGTGACCTGACTGTTTTCGGATGGAAGTTCATGGTCTTCCTTCAAAACTTTTCGAAGCCGTTGATTGGATTTTTCTGGGAGTCGTGGAGCTTGGCGGTAGAGGAGTGGTTCTACATTTTTACTCCAGTTATGCTTTGGGGATTGCTGAAAGTTTTGCGATTGAAATGGGCTTATCTCGTTGCAACGCTTGTAATGATTGCTGTTCCCTTGATCTATCGCGCTTACTCATTTGACTCAAAGCTCGACGATTTTTGGTTCGATGTGCAGGTTCGAAAGATTGTCGTGTTTCGACTCGATGCTATTGCATTCGGATTGTTGCTCGCTTGGATTTATTCTTTCTATAAAAATCTTTGGGACAAGTGGAAGAATGTAGCGCTCGTTTTAGGAATGGTCATTGTTTTATTCTTGTTGAATAACAGTGCTTCAAACGCAACGTTTTATCGTCAAGTGTTTTATTTCAGCATAACACCTTTTGCTATAGCGCTCATTCTTCCTTGGTTTGAAGGAATAACTTCTTCATGGAAACGCTTGGTCGGCGCAGTGACGCACATCAGTAAGATTTCGTATTCGATGTATTTGATTAATCTTGCACTTGTTGCTCAAGTTATCGGATTGAATTTTCCTGTTCAAGGAAACGCAGACGGTATCATGAAATACCTTGGTTATTGGGTAATCGTGATTGCGGTGTCTTCGGGGCTTT
>JBDLUS010000138.1:0-4435 GCA_039805165.1 Bacteroidota bacterium
ATATTGGAAAGGGTGAAGCGCACGTGTTTAACATCTGCATCTTCGTAGATAATGAATCGTTTCGCAATGGTGGGAATGTCGAGTTCTTCCCAATTGCGTTTGCTGTTTATTTCGGGAGCGAAGTTTTCGTCATCGGGTGCGCACAGAATGGAATTGTCTATGAGCATGCGTGCTTGAAGGCATCCGTTGCAACAGTAGTTTTTTTCGGCCTGAACAATAAGTTCTTTGTCGCAAGCTTCGCCGCAGTGGAAGCAGAGGGCAGCCATGGTTACAAGTTGCTAGAGAGTTCGGCTCCTTCCTGATTTTGTCTATCGAGGGTCCATTGATCGGTCACGGAAGTTTCAATGTAGAGTTTCCCGCTGCTGCGCAGGATCTGTACTTTCCATCCGAGTAATTTTTCCAGGTAATCAATGAAGTCGCGCACTTTGGTAGTGCTTTCAAATTTTATCTCAACGCTATTTTCTCCGGTTTTCAGAGCGAAGTCGTTTTCTGTTGCCGCGCGTTTCTTCGAACCAACACCCTCATACAGCGCCAGGCGCAGGAATGGGAAGTGCTCAGCGAACTGGCACATCAGTTCATTCACGGTAGTATTGGGATTAACGGTCATGCTCATTTTTTCAAGGCCCGAAATTCCATCAACTCTTCTGAATTGAATATGAGTGCGCTCAATTGCGTGTATGATAATTGTCAATGAACTGCGTTGTTGGAACTGCGTTGTTTGAACTACGTTGTTAATCTTCCCCTCTCTTACCTTTTCTTAACATCTCTTATCTTTTGTAAGGGCCCTCGCAACGCTTGAAGGCATTCGCTCAAAGGGCTCAATATTCCTTAATAAGCACCTCCAAAGAGATACCAAGAAGAACATGTATTTTTCGAATGTGTTCGAGGTTGAGTTTTCTTTTGCGATTGATTATCTCGCTAGCGCGACTCTTCAGTCCTAGAGCGTTGGCCAGATCTTGCTGTTTTAAACCCAATTGCTTTAGTTTGAATTTAATGGCTTCAATGGGATCAGGGTTCTCAATTGCAAAGTGTTTGTTTTCGTAATGCTCAATGAGCAGTGAAAGTAATTCCAATTCATCTCCTTCAGGGGTGTTCTTCTTTGCATCAAAGATTTCTTCCAATCGATGGAGCGCTTGGTTGTATTGTTTCTTTGTTTTAATAATCGTCCAGTTCATGTCACTTATATTTTTGTTGCATCAATCTTGTCATATTCCGCATGTGTTCCCACAAAACGAATCCAGATAATTTGAAAGTCGTAGTTCACTTTAGCTACAATTCTATATTTGTTTCCTTTGATGTTAAAGACAATCCTCTCATTCGGAAGTATACTTTCAGCGTTTTCTTAGCAATGACTCTCATGCAAATATAATATAAAAGTTCCCAAATATGGAACTTTAGATTCGAAATTAGTTGTTTCAAACCTATGCATGAGATTGAAAAGAAACACCAACTTTTATATGCAGCTTATATGCTGTTTATTCGGTGGAACTGCGTTGTTTGAACTTCGTTGTTTGAACTACGTTGCAGGAACTATGTTGTTGGAACTGCGTTGTTTGAACTACGTTGTTAATCTTCCCCTCTCTTACGTTTTCTTAACATCTCTTATCTTTTGTAAGGGCCCTCGCATAGCATTATGCCCTCGCAACGCAGTCGCAACCGAATAAACAGCATATAAACTGCATATATAGAATAGCGTGTTTTCCAAATACTCGAGATAGGTTTGTCATATGGAAAACAATCTTATTAAATCAGAAATTGAAGCGCGTATATACACGATTAGAGGGATGCAGGTAATGATAGATAGCGATTTAGCAATTCTTTATGGTGTACAAACGAAAAGACTTCTTGAACAAGTTAGAAGAAATATTGAAAGATTCCCCAGTCACTTCATGATTCAAATGGAAGAGAATGAAGTAGATTCTTTAAGGTCGCAAATTGCGACCTTAAAGAATCAATCATTGAAAAGGGCGAGAGGAAAACACTTTAAATATCGGCCATTTGTATTCACTGAACACGGTGTTGCAATGTTATCATCTGTATTAAAAAGTCCTACTGCGATAGAAACCAGTATATATATCATTGAATCCTTCGTAAAATACAGGAATCAATCATCTCCATATATCTTGTTATTTCAGCATATGGAGCAAATGAAAAATCAAATATCCGATCACGAAAGTTCTATTCAGAAAATATTACAAAAACTTGAGCCGCCGTTCACTCAGAGTTCCGGCATCTTTTTTAACGATCAAATATTCGACGCATACGTATTCAGCAGCGAACTTATAGCCAAGGCAAAGCGGTCAATTATTCTCATCGACAATTACATAGACGAAACCACGCTGCTTCAACTTTCGAAAAGAAATAAGAAAGTTTACTGTACAATATATACCGAGCGGATAACTGAACAATTGAAACTCGATTTAGAAAAGCACAATGCGCAATATCAATCCATTGAGATTCGAATTCTAAAAAACGCCCATGACCGCTTCATTATACTCGATGAAAAAGAACTTTATCATCTTGGAGCTTCTTTAAAAGATCTTGGAAAGCGATGGTTTGCGTTCTCTAAAATGGATGGTTTGGCAGATCAAATTCTGACTCAACTGAAAAAGTAAAATTCAAGATTGTGTTTGTTTGATTAAGTGGAATTATATTTTCATCTTCCCTTTTTCTTCCCCTCTCTTAACTTCTCTTACCTTTTAGTAAAGACATTCGCGATCTTTAATCTGCTTTAATATTATGACATTATGCGTCCATGGAATTTCTCGTACCAGTGGTACGAGATTTTCAATTTGATAATAATTGTTGTAAAACTGGGACATCAGCCAAAGATTTGAAGCATACCTCGCATAAACACCAACTTTTATATGCAGGTTATATGCTGTTTATTCGGTGGAACTGCGTTGTTTGAACTACGTTGTTTGAACTGCGTTGTTGGAACTATGTTGTTAGTCTTCCCCTTTCTTACCTTTTCTTAACTTCTCTTAACTTCTCTTAACTTCTCCTAACTTCTCTTACCTTTTGTAAAGACATTCGCGAAGCATTCGCCTGCGGCATTCGATGAAATCATTCGCCCGAAGGGCTCAATACTTCCTCCATTCATTTTCCAACCCAACACAGAACGCATTCATGTTTGCTTGCTGAAGAGTATTGCAGTACTTGACGTTTGATTTAAGCAGTTGAATGTAGTTCTTCACAATGGTACGCTTGTCGTTTTCTTCAGCAATGATGCTAAACTCACCAATTAAAATTTTCGTCCAGGTCATTAAATCTTCTCGGGTGAAACAAGAACTGTTGTCGAAATAGGCAATGAATTCAGCGGTGTGTTGTTCTACATATTCTTTTCCAACAGATCCCAACGCTTCTGAATAAAAGCCATCCGATTTTTCATATGATTTTGTAACCACCTTGAAATAGAAAGCTCTTGAACTCTTATTTCGGGCCTGCAAACTGTCTAACAATGCAAGTGCTTCGTTGTCGTTTTCTAAACTCCATTCACGATTGAAATAAATGTTTCTGGCAAGTTCCGAAATGTCTTTGTCCGTTACCATTGCATTGAAGTTGCAAGGATCAAATGCTTCAATCGTTTGCCCCGATAAGCCATTCATAGCACTCAATCCTAAAAGGATAGATAACAAAGTAGTTCGCAGTGCCGACATCTTATTTCCCTTTATACAAGGTTGAAAAATATTACTGAGTTAAAATTATGAATCCCGATAGCTATCGGGAGGAATTATGGAATAGGAATTACGAAGTAGGAATAAAATCTTCGATTTTCCCATTACGAAGTTCCAATTACACCGTTCGCACAATCCCTCGTTCAAGAACATACCGTTCCTGGCTTTCCGGACAAACCGCCTCGCCATTCGCATGGAAATGAAGCTTGTGACCGAACTTACTCATCCAGCCGGTTTGGCGCGCAGGATTCCCCACAACCAAAGCATAAGCCGGAACCTCTTTAGTTACCACGGCACCCGCGCCAATGAAGGCGTATTCGCCAATTTCATATCCGCAAACTATCGTGGCGTTCGCACCAATGCTCGCTCCCTTGCGGACAATGGTCTTGCGGTATTCGTTCTTGCGAGCAACAGCGCTGCGCGGATTAATCACATTTGTAAACACACACGATGGACCCAAGAACACATCGTCTTCACATTCAACGCCCGTGTAGATGCTGACGTTATTCTGAACCTTCACATTGTTGCCCAAAGTAACGCCTGGACTCACAACCACATTCTGTCCCAAATTGCAGTTTTCACCCAAGACACAATTCGACATCACATGCGTGAAGTGCCAAATCTTGGTGCCTTTGCCAATGGTACATCCTTCGTCAATAAACGAAGATTCATGCGCGAAGTATTCCTTTTCCATTAACGTGAATATTTCTCGAAATTCTTATGCTCTACTTTATTCAACTCTTCAGTCGTTAACGACT
>JBDLUS010000139.1:0-3644 GCA_039805165.1 Bacteroidota bacterium
AGTATTCGCCAATCACACCGAGCATTACGATCACTAAACCTAAAAGGAAAGTGATTAACGAGGTAACTGTTGCGAATCCTGGCTCTGAAATTCTTCCTGTTATTCCACCAATAAGCATAAGTATTCCGTAACCGAAACTGAGGAACGAAACACACATACCAATGAATGAAATGAAACGAATGGGAACAACAGAGAAACCTAAAAATGAATCGAGGAACAACTTCCATTTCTTTGAAAATGTCCAACCACTCTTTCCGCTTGAACGTTCTCTTCTTTCGTACTCGATCACATACGGTTTGAATCCAAGCCAATGCGAGAATAACGAACGATTGATGTTCTTCGAGGTGTTTTTCAAATACTGTAATATACTTCCGTCCCAAAAAGCAATGTCGAATCCGCTTTCTGGAAAATCTTTCATCACGAACAACTTTACCAAGATGTAATAGAGTTTAGCATACAAGCGCGTTAGCAAAGGATCTTTCCTTTTCTTCGCGCGCACAGCAGTGATGTATTTCTCTCCGTTCAACCACAGCTGCGCCATTTCAGGAATGAGTTCCAACGGGTCTTGAAGGTCTGCGGCATAGATGGTACAAGCATCTCCGGTCACCAATTTCAATCCAGCATTGCTTGCGCAGATTGCTCCGAAATTGCGCGTTAATCGAACAACTTGCGTGTCTTTAATCAAATGACGATGCTTCAACAATTCATCCCACGTACCGTCCTTACTTCCATCGTCAACACACACCAATTCCAACGCAAGATTCATGCTGTTCAATTGCTTCTCTACCTCTTGCATGTTGTGAAAGAGTGGAAGAATAAATTCTTCAACATGAAAACACGGAATGACTACAGATACTTTCTTCATGAAACAAATGCATTTAAAGCATCCCAATTTACGGAATTTAGCGCTAATGTGTAAATAGGCTGAACGCTAGTGCGTGCACCGAATCCTTCTTTCTGCTGTGAAATACCTAGTGCCAAACTCGCTCCTTGATTGTTCGTGCTTGTACCAAAGTCGATATAATTCTTTTGAGAAAACGTCTCTTGAATAAGTGTTGCGAAAAGCAAATCCAATACGCCTTTGTCCTTCCCTTCCAATGTGGAAGCGATGTATTGAAACCGCACACAGTTGGGCGTTTCAAAACAGAGTATACCCGCGCACATTTCATTTCCAACAAACGCAGCATGCAAGATTATTTCATTTGGAAATCGTTTTTTCAAATCGCTTAATTCTTCCCGCGAATGCGCCGGCTTCGAATTATAAGCCTTCAATAAATCTTCAACGATCGTGTAATAGGCATCTATGTTTTCTGAAAGTTCAATGCGAACTCCCTCCTTCAAAGCCTTCTTCATTCCACGCACTCTTCGCTCTTGAAATTTCGGGACGTTTGAAGGAATGATAACCGGATTCACGTGCTGACCTGTACATTTCGCACCAGCGAGAAAAAGCATATGAACGTCTTCCTGCGCAGGCACCTGATGGTACATGAAAGGAATGGTTTTGTAATGCAACTGCTCTATTCCATTCCCTTCCAGATATTGAAGAAAGGACACAAACAGTTTCTGGAATTCATCGACACGAATGTTATGCGAAAGCACCCAACCTCCATACGTTAACCCTTGATGGGAGAAGGCTTCCCTTCCACTTTCATTCATTGGCAACACACCCACCAACTCGTCTTCATCGAAAGCGAGCAGCGAATGATCATTGAACTTCGTTCCGTGATAGTCAATGAAATTCCGCGAGAGATGAAAGGTTCCATTTTTACTGTTGGAAACGAATTCCTCCCATTGCTGACGGTGGTCTTCTCTGTATCGAATTATTTTCATTGCTTGTCCTCCAAAACGGCAACGCCGAAACCTGTTTTTCCATTTTGATTTCCGTTGTAAAACAGAAATCGTTTTCCATTCACATCGACTACACTTGGATAGCAAACCGAGTCGTTTTCCCAGTCTTCACTTCCAACAGAAAAATTGAGTTCGCTGTCTTTCCTTTCCCACGTATACCCGTCAGCAGATGTTGCATAGCCAAGGCGATAGCCCACTGACTTCGTCCGAACGCTATAAAACATTTCAAATCCGAAATCGGTTTTCATGACCCAAGGTCTTCCGAATCCGAATTCATCTTCGTTCTGAAATTGAATGCAATCGTGTTGATCCACTTCCCAATTTAATCCGTCTGTTGAAACGGCATGATGAATGCGATACGTCGGAACATTTTTTCCGTTCAGGTCAATCCAATCAAATGCCCCGACATACCACATGCGCAGTTTTTCTCCGTCTTGAAGAATTGAAACGGCGCTTCGAATATCGGGTTCTTTTTCGGTTGGAAGTAAAACTGGATTGGCTTGAAAGCGATGAAACGAGCCATCGGCTTGCTCCTTCGCTACTCCTGCAAAATATCTGTAGGGCACATCTGTTGTGCGTTGCACACCTAAGTAGTACAACCAATTTTCATTTTCATGTTGAAGGAATTGCAACGGACAAACCCCACCGTCGTCGAATGTACCTTCGGTTCCTATATCAAGCAGCACGTCTTCACTTCGAAAAATAATTTCAGAGGGATTGTGTGCTGAAACATCCACAAAACTGATTCTCCCATTAAAGTCTTCATCCATGGAATAGTAATAGACACGAAGAACATCTTCACTTAAAATGCGCACGGTAGGTATGGCAGCGTATTGCTGCGACCAACCCAATTTCGGATTGGCTTCGACAATTCTACCGAGGCGCTTCCAATTCATCGCGGCGTAAGTTTATGATAGGCGCGACAAGAGATTGGAGAAATGTCTTTTCCTTTTACAATTGAATCTTCTGGAATGTTCTTCACTACCAACGCCCCTGATGAAAGTAAGCAATCGTCGCCAATGCTCACGGCGTTGTTGACGGTGCTGTTCACACCAAGGAAACAATTCTTCCCAATGGTTACTCCTCCGCTAATAACAACGTGCGAAGAGATGAAACAATTGTCATCAACTTTCGAATGATGTCCAATGTGATTGCCGCTCCACAACACAACGTTGTTTCCAATTTCGGTGAAGGGTTGAAGGGTATTGTCTTCGAAAATGAAAACGTGTTCACCCAATTTTACGTTTCTCCAAACGAAAGCGTATGAGCTGACATAAGAGGCAATTTCATATCCGAGTGCTTTCGCCTCGAGATATACTTGTGTACGAAGTCTGTTTAGTTTGGTGTAAACACAAGCTCCGAAGAACGCGTGTTCTGAAGGGGCATACAATTCAGCAATGTCTTCAAAAGCCACCAAAGGCAATCCGAAAATTTCTTCCTTGTTGATGTATTCGCGATGCACGCAGAACGCTACCACTTCGTAATCGCTGTCGTGCGTGAAGTATTCGTAGGCTATTTCAGCGAACTCTGTGTTTCCAAAAATGACTAGTTTGTTCTTCATGTTATTTGTGTTTTACAAATAAAATATCCTCTCTTCTATTCGCCATAGGCAAGGCGCTATTCTGCGGAAGTACGAAGGCTTCAACACCGTATGTTCTTGCCATTTTCATTAACGCGAAAACATCATCGTCGTTGAACTCGCCTTGTTTCTTTTCATTCCAATTTATTTCTGGAAATGAATTCGGGCCGTGATTGTTTTGATGGAATTGAATGCCTTCTTCCGAACTGAAGAAACG
>JBDLUS010000140.1:0-5406 GCA_039805165.1 Bacteroidota bacterium
AGGATCACTGCTAGCCTTTTCTCTTCTTGAAAAAGGAGAAGAAGTTCTAATTGCCGACGATTATAAACACGCTTCTGCTTCACAAGTAGCCGCAGGAATGTGGAATCCAGTTACCTTCAAAAGGCTCGCCGCGTCTTGGTTAGCGAAAGAAATGCTTGAAGAGATGAATCTGACTTTTCGAAAGTTGGAAGATCAACTTCAAACGAAGTTTTTTCACGCTCTTCCGGTAGCGAGAATTTTTAATTCCATTCAAGATGCGAATTTTTGGGATGAAAAATCGGATCATCCTGAAGTTGGGCGATACCTTTCCGCGCGCTCAAACAAAAGCATACAAGAGAATTTCAATTCTCCATTTGGAAATAGCGAGGTCAATGAATGTGGTTGGCTGA
This sequence comes from Bacteroidota bacterium, assembly GCA_039805165.1. Lineage (GTDB taxonomy): Bacteria > Bacteroidota > Bacteroidia > Flavobacteriales_D > Sanyastnellaceae > CAIZGX01. The sequence continues at coordinate 390 of JBDLUS010000140.1, forward strand.
ATGTTCCCTTGTTTCGAGAAGCTGCAAGAAATTATTTTATTGAGCGTGGAAATTTCATTGAAGATGCTGTGAACGAAAATGAAGTTGAATACCTCGAGCGCAGCGTTATGTGGAAGGGAAGAACCTTCGATAAACTTATTCTTTGCAATGGAATTGGTGTGAATCAATGGAAGGGATTGGAGCACTTAGATCTAATTCCAAATCATGGTCAGGTGTTGGATCTGAAGATAGAAAATTTGGAGCTTGATGCAATTGTAAACTTTGGTCAGTTTTTACTTCCTTTTGGAAACAAAAAATTTCGCTTAGGAGCAACATACAATTGGAACGAAGTGCCTGATGAACCAACTGATGAAGCGAAGGAGTTACTAATTTCAGAATTGAAACTGCGATTAGACAAGAGCATATTTATTGAAAGTCATAAAACTGGATTTCGTCCTACAACCCGCGACAGACGGCCGATTGTTGGTTTTGCAAAGGATAATGACTTACTTGGTGTATTCGGTGGATTGGGATCGAAGGGCGTACTTTTAGCGCCTTATTTTGCAAAATTATTTGCCTCAGTTTTAACTGAGGGGGTTGTTATTCCGAAAGAAGTTAGCGCATTTCGATTCTAACAACGGAAGGTGAAGAACCTTTAAATTTGAACAGGCTTCAGTCATTAAGTTCAGATAGATTTGTTCTGCATGTGAATTGCGCAACAGAATGAAACGGATATTATTCATACTCTTTATTTTGGTTTCAAACCAATGTCTTTTTGCTCAGCAAATAGATGAGGGTGATTCACGCGCCATGATTCAGGCGAATTTTATTTATCAGTTCGCAGTCAATAGCAATTGGCCTATTGAAATGAAGAAGGGTAAATTTCTTATTGTGGTTTATGGAAATGATGCCGTTTTCAAACATGTGGTTGAGAAATATGGAATGAAGCCTGTGGGCGCTCAAACCATCGAAGTTCAATCGTGGGCCGACTACAAACCAGGGGTGGGCAGTCACATTGTTTTTGTAGACAAATCGAAAAAGGCAGAACTCGCGAAGATCATGAAAGAGGTGAAAGGAAAAAGCACATTGGTAGTCACGAATTGGGAAGGTGCTTTAGGCAGTGGTGCTGCAATTAATTTTAAGACAGTAGACAATTCTATTCGTTATGAATTGAGTGAAGCCGCACTTTCAGAAAAGAAGATTACGCCGGGGAATAAAATTTTACAATGGAAAGTTCAATAATATGAAGCACGCATTTTTTCTCCTTTTCATTTTGTTGGGTGTCGCCAATGTGGGCTTCGCGCAGGTGAATGCGCAAGTTGCTAAAGCTGCTGAATTGTGTGCAGAAAGGAAATACAACGAGGCATTGGCTCAGATTGATGAAGGATTTAAATCGAACGATTTGAATTCCGATCCGAATGCGTGGTATGTGAAAGGCTTTATTTTAAAGGAACTCTACAAACAAAAGGAGGCCAATCAACGTCAGAGTAATTACAGATACCGAAGCGTAGCTGCTTTGAAAAAAGCACGCGAGTTCGATGCAAATTTGGAGTTCGCTGCTAACATTGATGCTGCTTTGCAATTTATCGCGTTTACTTACTTCAACGACGCCCTGCTTCGCTCTGCCGAAATGGATAGCGAGTCAGAGAATGAGCCCATTGATCTTTATAAGAAATTTGAAGAGCTCTACAAAGGATCAGAAGCTGAATTGAAAGACTTGAAAGTAGAGTTCAATAGCAAGATGGCCGAAGGTCATTATAGAAATTGGATAAAGAATACCGAAGACAATCACCATTATGCATTGTGCTTGGATTACTATTCGAAAGTGCTCGGGTTGGACAATCGCAATTGTACTGCAAATTTGAATCTGGCTATTGTGAACTACAATCAGGGGGTATACATGATTCGCAAGATTGGAGCGCAAACAGACATGATGGATTTAATTTCCATTCAAGATGAAAGTGTAAAGAAATTCAAATCGGCTATTCCTTATGCGCAGCAAGCGTTTGCTTCATGCACACCTTCACCAACGAATTACAAAGTGCTCATGTTTGTGAATCGTGCGTTGGGAAGAGAGGAAGAGTTTCTTCGATTGAAGAAAGAGTCTGAGAAAAAATTCAAAACGAACTAATTGAATCCCATGAATTGGTTCTTCAACAAGAAGTATCGCCTGGGATTTGGCTTCGGAGTCATTATTTTCATTGTTGCTGGAACGCTGGTCATGACTATGATCACGCTTCAACGTAGTTACGATATCAACCGAAAGATTAACGACAAGTATGTTCCTTCAATCGGTAGATTGCAAGACCTGGAGAGCTATACTCTTCGTTCGAAGGATTTAATTAAAGAATGGGCTTTCGTTCAGCGAGTGGAAGAAGATCTTCACCGGAAAGAGATGAAGGCGATTAGTGACAGTTCATTGGTGAAATCGTGGATGCGATTGAAAGAAGTGAAGAGTAATTTCAACGCAGAGGAACAGGTGAGTATAGATTCACTTGAGATGAAGGTTGGCGAGATGTTGCTTCAATTTAAAGCGGTTCAAGAACTTCTTCCGACATTCGACAGTTACAGCAATCCAATTGCTCTTATGGAAGCTGAATCTTACTTCATTGAAGGAAGTGGAATACCATTGGTTGTTGAGGAGGCAGAAAGCATTTTGAATAGATTGCGTAAGAAGCAGACCGAGCGCATGAATGCCGAGATTGAAGAAATGAATGTTCAGTTTTCGAGGTTGACGGGAGTGTTGGTTGTAGTGTCGTTATTCGTTTTATTTGCAGGAATTGCAATTGCCTATTTCACAACGAAGTTGAGAAAGCAAAAGGAAGAATCGGAAGTCCAGAAGGAACAATTGAACTTGTTGTACCGCGATTTAACAGATAGCATAAACTACGCTCAACGTCTTCAAAATACCATTCTTCCTAACATAGGTGCGGTGCGGCAAATCTTCAACAAGAGTTTTGTTTTCTATGTGCCGAAGGCCGTTGTAAGTGGCGATTTTTATTGGTTTAAAAATGTAGGTGGAAAGAAACTGTTTGCTGCTGCAGACTGCACAGGGCATGGTGTTCCCGGTGCCTTTATGAGTTTGGTAGGTCATAATTTTTTGAACCATGTGACGAAGGTATTTTTAGACCCAGCGCAAATTCTGAATAACGTTAATCGTCTAGGAACAGAAGTTTTGAAAAACAATAACAACGGTGTTCGCGATGGGATGGACATTGCTTTGTGTGCAATTGATGAGAAGGAATTGATGTTAGAATATTGCGGTGCGAACATTCCGCTATATGTCGTTCGAAACAATGAGCTCATTGAATTAGCTCCAACCAAGCGAAGCATTGGAACTTTCGGAGAGCGAGGAGAAACATTTGAAACGCAAAAGTTTCAGTTGGAAAAAAACGACATGGTATATGCATGCAGCGATGGATATGCTGATCAATTCGGTGAGGCAAATAACAAGAAATTCATGCGTAAGCGTTTCAAAGAAATACTTGTGTCTATTTCAATTCAGGAAATAGATGCGCAAGAAAAAACCCTTCACGAAACGTTTAGCGCTTGGAAGGGTTCTATGGAGCAAACCGACGACCTATTGGTTATCGGTATTCGAATCTAATTTTTACGAAGCAAGGCTTGAACGATCGGCTACGTATGTGTCAACCGGGTTCACGCACAACACAGGAATTTGAGCATCATTTGTAATGACTTGCTGCTCGTAGCTCGAGTTGAATACATTCAACAATGAACTCTCATAGAAATTCATAATACAAATCAAATCCGCTTCAATAGCTGCAGAATATTTCAATAGCGATTTCACGAAAGAACCTTCAGACTTCGTCTCAGTAATTTCAACTTCAACAGGAATGTCCAGGGAAGTCAAATAATCTACCGCGTAGTTCATATTTCGGTCCAATTGATTTTTCAAAAACTCATCGGTTTCATTCGGAGAAATCAAATAAACTTTTGAATTGAAATATTTCGCAACATCGCGAACAGCACTCAACTTTTGCTTGGTCTCTTTGTGAAGATCCAATGGAACAACGATGCGGTTGTAACCGTGTGGGCGAATGGTTCTTTCTTGAACAACGATGAAAGGAATTGAACTTTCAGTTACAATTTTCAATGCACGGCTTCCGGACATGAATTGCAATCCGCGTGCACCGTGCGTGCCCATAATGATAAGCGCAGCATCCATCTCCGTAGCAGCTTTATCAATGTCTTCGAAAATGTTTCCGATGCGAACATGCGTGTGAATCTCAACACCGTTTTCAACACGAACACGGTCTTTAAGTGCATCTAATTTCAAACGCGCTTCAGAGACTTGCTTCTTGTTTTCTACAATGTGAATGAGGTGAATATTGGCAAGTATAGTTTTGCCCATTAAAAGCGCATGTTCAATAGCAATGTCGCTCACTTTAGTGAAGTCGACAGGAACTAATATTTTTTTAGAAAATCCCATAGTAGTAATTTTTACAAAGGTAAAGTATTTAAACTCTATCCGTTTAGACTAAAATCAAGCACTTCTTGGAAAAAGAAATCTGGAGATTCGGCATGCGGCCAATGTCCTGAGTTTTTCACTTCAGTGATTTTTGCTTTCGGAAAGTACTGTTCGATCTGTGGTTGATCTTCATTCAAAATGTAATTGGAAAGTTCACCTTTAATGAAGAGCGTGGGCACTTGAACAGCATTGTTCAAGGGCACTTCCGCAAGAATCTCGTCGATGTGATTTTCAAGCGCATCTAAATTGAATCGCCAATCTAATTTTCCAGGTTCCTTCCAGTAAAGATTTTTTAGAAGGAAGAGTTGAGTGGCTTTGTCTATAGTGGTTTTAGAGAATATTTCTTCGGCTTCCGCTCTCGATTGAATTTGATCTATTGGAACGGAGCGAAGCGCTTGGAAGACGGTGTCGTGGTGACGAGGATATCGCTTCACGCCCATGTCTACGACAATGAGTTTTTCTATCAGAAATTCTATTTCTTGAGCAACATTCATTACTGTTTTTCCACCCATGCTGTGACCCATAAGAATGACATCTCGAAGATTTTCC
>JBDLUS010000141.1:0-10501 GCA_039805165.1 Bacteroidota bacterium
ATGCAATTTATTCGCTTTACTTCGTTACGACATTTGCACTGTTGTCTTCAACATAAAAATTAGAAATGAATCCTGTAAAAATACTCTGGGCCGACGATGAGATAGAATTGCTGAAACCGCATATTCTTTACCTCGAACAAAAAGGCTATGTGCTTACAACCGTGAACAACGGAAGGTCTGCAATCGATTGGGTGAAGAAGGAATTCTTCGACATTGTTTTTCTAGATGAAAATATGCCTGGATTGAGCGGTTTGCAAGTGCTTCAGGACATGAAGGCAATTGACTCTTCGCTTCCGATTGTTATGATAACCAAGAGTGAAGAAGAGCACATTATGGAAGATGCCATTGGCTCGAAAATTTCCGATTATCTCATTAAGCCCGTTAATCCAAATCAGATTCTACTGACCATAAAAAAGAATCTCGACGAAAAACGTTTGGTAAGCGAGAAGACCACCAACGATTATCGTCAAGAGTTTCGTGAAATCAGTATGCAGCTCGGACAGCGCATGAATGCTGAAGAGTGGAAGAATTTCTTCAAGAAAATGACCTACTGGTCGCAAGAACTTCGCGGTTCGGACGATGAAGGCATGAATGAAATTTTCAAGACGCAACGAAGAGAGGCGAACGAGCAATTCTCGAAATTCATAAAGCAGAATTATCTCGATTGGATGAAAGATTTTTCGAAGGCGCCTTTGCTTTCGAACTCGGTTTTTCGTCAGCGTGTTGCGCCTTTGGTTGCTTCAGCGAAAGCCGATGAATCTGTTTTCATGTTGGTCATAGACAACTTGCGTTACGACCAATGGAAGACGCTTATTCCACACATAAAACCGTTTTACAGAATTGAAGAAGAAGACTTGTTCTTCAGCATTCTTCCTACAGCCACGCATTATGCGCGCAATGCCCTGTTCTCTGGATTAATGCCTTCGGAGATGCAAAAGCTTTATCCGAATTGGTGGAAGAGTGAAGAAGATGAGGGTGGAAAAAATATGCACGAAGAGGATTTCCTTGGTGCTCAATTGAAGCGCTTGGGTCTCGATGTGAAGTGGTCGTACAACAAGATTACAAATTATCATGCTGGAAAAAAACTAGCAGATTCTTTCACGAATTTGTTGAAGAACAACTTGAATGTGATCGTCTACAACTTCGTGGATATGCTTAGTCATGCCCGCACCGAAATGGATGTGATTAAAGAGCTTGCAGACGACGAGCCGGCATACCTTTCCCTAACCGAAAGTTGGTTCGAGCACAGCGCACTTCTTGAAATGCTGAAGCATTTGTCTGAAAAGAAATGCAAGGTAATTATCACCACAGACCACGGAACAGTGCGTGTGGAAAATCCAATTCGCATTGTGGGAGATCGCGCAACGAACTCGAACTTACGCTACAAAGCCGGAAGAAATCTCGATTACAACCCGAAGGAAGTTTTTGAAATTCGCAATCCGAGCGAAGCACACTTGCCGAAGCAAAATATTAGCACAGCATACGTATTCGCAACGAACAACGATTTCTTCGTTTATCCGAACAACTACAATCAATTCATGAACTACTACCAAAATACCTTTCAGCACGGGGGTATTTCGTTAGAGGAAATGATTATTCCATTCATTGTTTTACAATCGAAGTAAGATGCAGCAGTTTGAGGTTTATTCATTGGAAGAGCTGGAATCATTGGCACAGCAATTCATTCAGAAACATCCTTCAGGAATATTTTGTGTGGAAGGAGAAATGGGTGCCGGCAAGACAACCTTCATATCGCTTGTTGCCAAATTATTGGGGGAAGAGAACACAAGTTCACCAACGTTCTCCTTGGTGAATGAGTATCACCTCGGAAACAACGAACGCATGTATCATTTCGACTTGTACCGTGTAAAATCAAAAGCCGAACTGCAAGAGTTCGGCTTCGAAGATTATCTATACGACGCTCGATATGTCTTCATCGAATGGCCAGAAGTGGCGTTCGACTATTTAGACAATCCTAATTTTCTTCACATTCGCGAAGAAGAAGGAAAGCGTGTTTTTGAATTTTAGTGAGAACCTTTGTGAGCTGGAGCAACTTCAGGAGCTGCTTCTACCACAACTTTCGCCTCTTCAACTTTAGCACCTTCAGCAGCGTGCGCAACAGCAGCATGAGCCGCAGTATCTGCAGCAGCTTTGTGGTCTTCGTGTTTCACTTCTTCAACTTCTTTCGCAGGAACAGAACCTGGAAGTTTTGTCATTGGCACTGCAGCGTTGTTGTTAATGTTAACGAACATTAATGTTAAAATAGCAGCAATTGGAACAATCAACCATAAGAAGAATGAGCTTTGCTTTGGAGAATCTGAATGTGACATAGTTTTTATTTTGCGGTTCAAAAATAGCAGATAATTCCAACCTTTCAAAAATAATAAGCAAGGTTTCGTAACTTCGAAGATGAGAATACTCAGCTATGGCCCTTTCTAAAAAACATTTTCACTCCATTGCGCTCGAAACGGCGCTGTCTCCGCAAGAAGAAATGCTGCACGTTGGAAAGAACATGCAACGTTTAACCATTGGCATTCCAAAGGAAACCTCTTTTCAAGAACGTCGCGTGGCTCTTGCTCCTGAAAGTGTTGGTTTATTGGTGAGCCGAGGTCACGATGTGATCATCGAATCTGGCGCTGGTAACGAGAGTAACTTTTTAGATCACGACTACAGCGAATGCGGCGCAACCATTGTGTACGACCGCAAGCAAGTCTTTCAAGCCAACGTCATCATGAAAGTGGCACCGCCGAGCTTGGAAGAAATAGAGTTGATGCCCGGAAAGCAAACGCTTATTTCAGCATTGAATTTACCTGTTCAATCGAAGGAGTGTTTCGTTCAACTTTCAGCAAAAAAAATCACAGCTATCGCCTGGGATTACATTCAAGATAAAAAAGGAATTTACCCCATTGTTCGCGCAATGGCAGAAATAGCGGGCAATACGTCAATTATGCTCGCAGCCGAATACCTCAGTCATCACACTGGCGGAAGAGGCCTTATGCTCGGCGGAATAACCGGTGTTCGTCCAACAGAGGTAGTCATCATTGGCGCTGGAACGGTCGGTGAAAATGCAGCACGTGCTGCCCTCGGTTTGGGAGCAAGTGTGAAGCTTTTCGATAACAGTATTTATAAATTGAAACGCATTCAGAACGATTTGGGCGTTCACTTGTGGACCAGCACCATTCAACCTTCTGAACTTTCACGTGCGTTGAAATACGCCGATGTGGTGATTGGAGCCATTCGCTCGAAGAAAGGAAGAACACCTGTTGTTGTTTCTGAGGAAATGGTTCAAGACATGAAAGAGGGAAGTGTGATTGTAGATGTGAGTATCGATCGCGGAGGATGTTTTGAAACGTCTGAAGTGACGAACCACGAGAACCCTACTTTCCGCAAGCACGGGGTAATTCATTATTGTGTTCCGAACATTGCAGCGCGCGTTTCAAGAACTGCGTCTTATGCGCTTTCGAATATTTTCGCTCCTGTGATTTTAGATTTGGGTGACGAAGGTGGAATAGTGAATCTGATTCGAAATCAGAAAGGGTTCCGCAACGGAGTGTATCTCTATCACGGAACCCTTACCAATGAAGACATTGCCACAACCTTTGATTTGTCGTGGAAGCCTTTGGAATTGCTTATTGAGGCAATTTAACAAAAAGCCCCACCGAAGTGAGGCTGTTTGAAATGTGTTGTCTTTTGGAATTACATGAACGCTTCCATTGGCGGACAAGTACAAACCAAGTTTCTATCTCCATAGGCGTTGTCTACACGACCCACGCTGGTCCAGAATTTATTTTCACGAAGACCAGGCATTGGATAAGCAGCAGCACTGCGAGAATAAGAATGGTTCCATTCGTCTGCAGTTAATTCTTGCGCTGTGTGTGGAGCCATTTTCAACAAGTTATCTTGTTTGTCGGCTGCACCGCTTTCAACATCTAAAATCTCTTTTTTAATTTGAATCATTGCATCGCAGAAACGATCCATTTCAACCAATGGCTCACTTTCGGTTGGTTCAACCATTAATGTTCCTGCTACAGGGAAAGATACAGTTGGCGCGTGGAATCCGTAGTCCATTAAACGCTTCGCAATGTCTTCCACTTCAACCCCGAAAGATTTAAATGAACGACAATCCAAAATCATTTCATGGGCAACGTGTCCGTTCGTTCCGGTATAAAGAACATCGTAATGACCTTTCAAACGTGCCTTCATGTAGTTCGCGTTGAAGATTGCAACTTTCGTTGCATCTGCCAATCCGTCGAATCCTAACATCTTAATGTATCCGTATGAAATCAATAAGATCAATGCGCTTCCGAATGGCGCAGCACTCACTCCGTTAATTCCGTTTTCACCGCCGGTTTTCACAAATACGTTTGAAGGAAGGAAAGGCTTTAAGTGAGCAGCAACACCAATAGGGCCCATGCCAGGACCGCCACCTCCGTGAGGAATAGCGAAGGTCTTGTGTAAGTTCAAGTGACAAACGTCTGCGCCAATGTTACCCGGATTGGTAAGACCAACCTGAGCGTTCATGTTTGCACCGTCCATGTATACTTGTCCGCCGTTGGCGTGAATAATATCTGTAATCTCGTTAATGGCTTCTTCGAATACCCCGTGTGTTGAAGGGTAAGTCACCATTAATGCAGCAAGGTTGTCTTTGTGAAGCTCAGCCTTCTCGCGAAGATCAGCAACGTCTACGTTTCCGTTTTCGTCACATTTGGTTACCACTACGGTTAATCCAGCCATTACCGCAGATGCCGGATTTGTTCCGTGTGCAGAAGATGGAATGATACAAATGTTACGGTGATGATCACCGCGACTGCGATGGTAGGCCATGATTACTAATAATCCAGATAACTCACCTTGTGCACCTGAGTTCGGTTGAAGAGATACTCCAGCGAAACCAGTACACTCGCACAAATCTTTCTCAAGTTCTACCAACATCTTTTGGTAACCTGCGGTTTGATTCGCTGGCGCGAAAGGATGAATGCTATTGAACTCTGGCCAAGACAATGGAATCATCTCGCTCGTAGCATTCAATTTCATGGTACATGATCCCAATGGAATCATTGCATGTGCCAATGACAAGTCTTTGTTCTCTAGCTTCTTCATGTAACGCAACATCTCAGTTTCACTGTGATGAGAGTTGAAATGAGGATGAGTCATGTAAGAAGAAGTTCTCTCCATTGAACCGAATGAACATTCGGTAGTTAAACTAACCGATCCTTCTTTTCCAGTTAGAATGAAATACAATTCATTCAAATCTGCAGGCTTCGTTCCTTCATTCAATGAAAGACTCACTCCGCCTGCATGGAAGTACATGTTTACGTTTTTAGCAGCTGCACGCTCTTGAATACCTGCGTCTGCAGAAGAAATGGTTAACGTGTCGTAGAACGAAGTGTTCACTACGTTCACTCCCGTGCTCACCAAGGCGTTGCGCAATGAATGCGTGTACGTGTGAATGCGCGTTGCAATGCTCTTCACGCCTTTCGGCCCGTGGTATACGCCATACATAGAAGCCATTACAGCTAACAAGGCCTGAGCAGTACAAATATTTGAAGTTGCTTTTTCTCTACGAATGTGTTGCTCACGCGTTTGAAGCGCCATGCGATAAGCGGTGTTACCGTGACGATCTTTCGATACACCAATGATACGTCCTGGCATGTTGCGCTTGAAATCTTCTTTCGTTGCGAAGAAGGCAGCGTGTGGCCCGCCGAATCCCATTGGAACACCGAAACGTTGTGAGTTACCGAAGCATAAATCAGCACCCCACTCACCCGGAGGTGTTAAAGTTGCCAATGCCATTAAATCAGATGCTACAGAAACGTAAACATCGTTTGCATGCGCACCTTCACAGAACAATGAATAATCTTCAACACTTCCTTCAGCATTCGGGAATTGAACACAAGCACCGAAAAACTCTGGAGTAAATACGTGTGTCTTGTAATCGCCAATCACCAACTCAATACCTAAGTGGAAGGCACGTCCTTTCAATACATCAATGGTTTGAGGATAAGTCTTCGCATCAACAAAATACTTGTTCGCACCCGCTTGCTCTTTCGCTCTAGAACGGCTGTGGAAGAACAAAATCATGGCTTCAGCACCAGCAGTTCCTTCATCTAACAAACTCGCGTTTGCAATAGGCAATGAAGTAAGGTCGGTAACCATAGTTTGGAAGTTCAACAGCGCCTCTAAACGTCCTTGAGCAATCTCTGCTTGATAAGGAGTATAGGCGGTATACCATCCTGGATTTTCGAAAATATTTCTTAGAATTACTGTAGGAGTAAGAGTTGGGTGATAACCCAATCCGATGTAGTTTTTCGCAACCACATTCATTTTTCCCAATTCCCAAATGTGACTTAAATACTCGTCTTCGCTTAACGCGGCCGAGACATTTAACGGAGACTTCAAGCGAATGTGCGCTGGAACTGTCTCGTTAATCAATTGGTCAATAGAGTTCACACCAATGGTTTGTAACATGTGTGATACTTCTTCTTGGCGAGGGCCGTTGTGGCGATCTCTGAAATTAGTAGATGACATACATTTTGTCTTTAGGTCAGCAAATATAGGTTACGCCTTTCAGTACAAAATACAAGATTTTTATCAAGGTGTTGTACTTTTGAACTTCTATGTCTGAATTACCAACTATTTCGAAAGCGCTTTCGAAGGAAAAACGCTACAAAGCCGCTTGCGCTCAGGCTTTTGCATTGTGTAACGGCGAGCCTAATTTTATTGCCAAAGCCGGAAATGTCATGGCTTTACTCAAAGAAAATTTCGATTTCCTGTGGGTGGGCATCTATATCGTGAACAACAACTCGCTGAATCTCTTTGTTTTTCAAGGCCCTGTTGCCTGCACACAGATCGAGCACGGCAAGGGAGTTTGCGGAACTTCATGGGCCAATGGGGCTTCCATTATTGTTCCCAATGTAGATGAATTTCCCGGACACATTGCGTGCAGCAGCGCTTCGAAAAGTGAAATTGTAGTGCCTATTGTGAAAGGAAATGAGGTAATTGGTGTGTTAGATGTAGACAGTTCACACCTCGATTTTTTCGATGAAGATGATCTAACCGGCTTGGAAGAAATAGCCAATATTTTAGCGAATGAAGTTTTTTAACCTTCGAAATAGTAGTGTAATCGGAATTGCCCTCGTTGCCGTTGGATGTGCGCAAGTGCGCGGATTGAACGGCGGAGCGAAAGATGTCACTCCGCCAAAGCTTTTGGCCCAAAGCATCGACTCATTCGCCACGAATGTCGCCACAAATACACTGGTTCTGAACTTCGATGAATTTGTGCAAGCGGGCGCTGCGAATGAGGTCATTATCTCTCCCGCGTTGAAACAGCCAGCAACCTTGATTTGCAACAAGCGTTTGGCTATGCTTTCTTGGAACGATACGCTGAAAGCGAACACGACTTACACCATTGAATTCGGCAACGCCATTTCAGATATTACAGAAGGAAATAAAACCTCGTTGAATTTTGTTTTTTCGACTGGAAGTGCGCTCGATTCTGCTTCAATTAGCGGGGCGGTGTACGATGCACAGAAAGGTGGAGTGCCTGAAAAGGCAACGGTAATTCTATATTCTGATAGTATATTGGGATCGGTGGCTTATGCAAAAAAGGTGAATGACAAGGGCGAGTTTATCTTCAACTATTTACCCAAAGCGAATTTCCACGTTGCCGCATTTTCCGATTTGAATGAAAACAGAATTTGGGATGAAAATGAAGTCGGCGATTTCATAGAAGCTCCTTTTTCAACCCAAAATAATTATCCGTTGAATTTGCGCTTTTCTCCAAAAAAAATAGAGAAAATCACAGAGGAAATGTTCAAGACAGATTCTGTTGGAAGTGGCTTCATTGTTGGCGCCTATGGAATGATTGAAAAAATTAAATTAGCTCCAACAACGGCGAGTGTTCCTTTCAGATACGGTTCATTGAACAACAGCGATACCCTCTTTTTTGCACTTGGCGGAAGAGAAGGCACAACACCGAGCAACAACTTCGAAGGAGTTACCTATTCTTTTAATCAACAACCAGCAGATACTTTGAGTGTTTTTGTTGCGAAATCTCCGAAGCTTAAGAAGTTCAAGTTTTCTGGAAGTATTCAGCAAGACCCGAAATCGTTGATTTTAGTGAAAGCCCCAGCATATTCGGTGTTAAAGCGAAACACGTGTCAAGTTACAGTGCAAGGAATTCAAGCAACAGGGACAATTGCAGAGACAAACTCCCCTTTGCATTTCGCAATACAAGTAGACGCCAATGCAAGTGAGCTTGTTGGAAAAGGAAGTATTCGCATTTTGCCGGGCGCATGGGAAACGGCATACGGCTCAACGAACGATACCCTTCAAACAAATTTCGAATTTGCTTCTCCCGAAAAATTGGGAAACCTCGAGTTATCCATTCCATTGCTTGAAGACAAGAGTTTCAAGAAGTTTGTTGAGCTTCGCAATGAAAAGGGAACCGTTGTTCGGAAAGTAGATTATGCTGAAACGCTCGTCTTTAGTGGAATTCAGCCAGGGAAATACACCGTTCGTTTGGTTCACGACGTGAACCGAAATGATCAATGGGACATTGCCGATCTTCAGAAAAAAATAAGATGCGAACCTGTGAGCGTCTTCTCTAAACCCATTGAAGTGCGCGCCAATTGGAGTGTGAAAGTTGTTCTCAATTAGAACTTAAAGCGCGAAGCACGCATTTTGAAAATAGGCGTCTTCTTGTTTTCGCACCACGTGCGAACAATTTCCTTCGAATCGTAATCGCCTGCGTCAGCTGCGGCTTTCCAATACCTGCACGCATCATCGTTTTCCTTCAACAAATAAGAAGTCTCTCCTGAATAGTACAACGCTTGAACGAAGGCTTTGTTGGTTGGATTATGCATTTGTTTAAAAATCTTTTGTGCCTCTTCATACTTCTGCATATCGAGCAAAGAGATTCCCGCCTGAAGGTGCGCCTCTTCCAATGTGCTGTCTAGCGCATAGGCCTCTAGGAACGTTTCAGCTGCAGCAGCGTATTGCTTTCTACCTTGATGAATAGCGGCGTCTAGAAAATAAGCAGGGGCGTATTTTTCATTCAATGAAAAAACCGTTTCAAGCGCTTCACGGCTTTTTGAATATTTATGTTGAAGGTAATATGCTGAAGCTAACCAATAGTATCCTTGGAAATTGGTTTTGTTTTCGTGCGTGTACAGTTTTAGGAGGTGAACAGCCTCGCTTAAATTTCCAAGAGAATATTCGCATATGCCGTTATTCAACAACAATGATTCGTCTTTGCACCCGGCCGATTTTGCTTCATTGTAGTTCGAACTCGCTTGTTGAAATTGCCCGAGTTTTTGAAGCGCATTGGCTTTAATGAAGTAATCACAGGCCTCGAATTTTTCCAAAAGGTTAATGCTATGTAATGCGACGTCATAATTTCCTTCGGCATATTGCTGAATGGCTGCTGCGCGAAAATCTTGTCCAACAACCAAGTTAGCAAGCCCAAGAAATAAAAGGAATAGAATGTGTTTCACTTCGGAAAAGTACGTTAACGAATGATTTAAGTTTCCTCGAACCGATTTTTTTTTAAACGTCGTGTGTTTAACACTTTTGAAATACCCATTGAGAAGTGGAACTTATTGGCCGTCCTTTACGTAACCAAAACCATATCAAGTAACTTATTTTTCATGAAAAGATTTCTACTTATCATTTTCGCGGCGCTTTCCTTAGTTAGCGTTCAAGCTCAGGATCTTCTGGGTATTAGCTCAAGCAATTACGGCGGACTTTCCAGCGTACAAATTAATCCGGCCAACCTAGCTGACAACCGATTGAAGTTCGAAATTCAACTGTTCGGCACCGGCTTTGGTTTAGCGAACAATTTTATCGGTTTCAAACCCAGTTATTTGGTTCGCGAGGGTGGGCTTACTTCCACAACATATCCGCTGCTTGATCCAACCCCTCCGACAGAAGATTTTACAACAGCAAACTTCGAAGACAATCGTAGAGCGTTTGTATACAACAACATCTATTTGCCGGGCCTGTTGGTTTCGATCAATGAGAAAAATTCCATTTCGCTTTCCGCTCGTGCGCGCACCTATGTGAACGTAGATGGTGTGGATTCTGAGTTGTATCGCTTGGCCTATAATTCATTGAATTACCCTTCGTTGTACAACACAAGAATTACCAACGATAAGTTGTCTATTCAAACAATGACTTGGATGGAATATGCCCTGGGATATGGTCGTGTCTTGGTAGATAAGGATAAGCATTTTTTGAAGGCAGGTGTAACCCTTAAAGCGCTTCAAGGATTGCAATCTGCTTATCTGTTCATTGATAATCTCGATTATGAGATTAACTCCGACTCTACACTTTCGTTGTATAATGCCGATGTTAACTACGGCCACTCGAACAACTTTGAAGCGAGCCAAGACAACGCAAATTACCGTGTTGTTTCGAATTTGGGTCTGGGCTTCGACTTCGGTGTAATCTACGAATGGCGTCCTGACTATGCAAAACACAAGCACGACATGGACGGTGAGAC
>JBDLUS010000142.1:0-14004 GCA_039805165.1 Bacteroidota bacterium
TCCATTATCATGTGCACCAATCCCATTTTGGTGGCCATACTTTATTTTGTTGGAAAAAGAAAATGGCCTTCACTAATGACGGCTTCTGGAATTCTTTTGGGTTCCATTGGAGCCCTGGGAATTATTCTTCTGCGCGCTCCATTCGAAGCAAGCGCTGACTACCTAAGAGGAGATCTTTATATTCTAATTAACTCCCTTTCATACGGATTGTATTTAACCACTGCGCCTAGGCTCATGAAAAAATACAAACCCATTACAGCAATTACTTGGGTCTTCGCTTGCGGACTTATTTTCATCTTGCCAATCGGATATTCAGATGCAAGCGCTATTGCTTGGAGCACACTCACACCGTTGCATTGGATGAGTCTAGCCTTTATCATTGTTGCGGTAACCTTCTTAACCTATTTACTGAACATCTATGCGCTAAGCAAAGTATCTCCAACAGTTACAAGCGCATACATTTACCTTCAACCTTTATTGGCCGGAGTATTTGCATTTTTGTTTGCGGGAATAGGAAACCAAGATCACACCGCAAGTATTACGGTTGAGAAAATTCTTTTCGCCCTGCTCATTTTCGCAGGGGTTTATTTGGTTGGAAAACGGAACGACTAGAACGACATCTCAAGTCCGATAGACGGAAGCATTGGCAATTGGTCTACACGTTTAGAAGTTACACGATCGATATAAAACACGTTCGCTCTGTTGTAGGCATTTGTTAAACCGAAGTTTAACTCCAACGTAGACTTCTCCCATTTGTATGTCTTACGAATGTTCGCGTCCATTCTGTGGTACCACGGCAATCTTCCTTCATTCAAAGGGGCGTATTGAATGCCTAGTGTATTCGAGTTCGTGTAAATGTAATCGGTTGAAATTCCTCCGCTCAAAGTCGGTGGCTCATATCCACCTTGTGTCTGTGTAAATGGAAGTCCACTACCCAAGTTCCAACGCGCACTTACTTCCCAACTGTCGTTCTTACCCCAAGAATGCGATGCAACAACGTTCACGTTGTGTCTGCGATCAAATACAGGATCATACCAACGCAATCCATCCCAACGATCAACATTCATTATCGAATAAACCACATTGATGTTTGAATGCTTGGTAGCGTATTTCAAGACTACGTCTATACCCTTTGCAAATCCACTTTCCAAAATAAAATCCTTACGCAACAACTCTGGCTTGTCTTGATTGTCTGCGTCGTCAGGGAAAATCTTATTTCTATTCGTGTTTGTCACCTGCTTGAAATTGCGGTAATATCCTTCAACGTTCAAATTCAACTCTTCTGTAATATCAAACTCAAATCCAGCAACCAAATGCGAAGCCTTTTGAAGCGAGTTCGAAATATCTACTTTCTCACCATCAGGCATGGTCATGGTGTTTTGAATTTCATCTGGACTAGCCAAGAAACCATAGAACAAATTCACAATGTCTCTGTCGCTGTTGGTAGCCATTAAATTCTGAGAATATAAACCAGCTGCTGTCTTCAAGCGCAAGCGCTCAGACATCTTGTATTTCATACCAATACGAGGCTCTGGAGATACCGCAGAAAGCGAACTGTAATACTGCATACGGAAACCAGGCTCGATAATTAATTTCTTTCTGTTGAACTTGTATGACACGAATCCATTCAACTCTGTAGTGTTCTGTTCTACATCTATGCGCACTCCGAGAGGATTGAATGTGTTGAAATTGGTAGAAAAACCAACAACTTCAACTCCGTATTTTATCGCATCTTTTCCAATACTGTAATTGAAATCCAATCCAAAGTTGAACG
This sequence comes from Bacteroidota bacterium, assembly GCA_039805165.1. Classification (GTDB taxonomy): domain Bacteria; phylum Bacteroidota; class Bacteroidia; order Flavobacteriales_D; family Sanyastnellaceae; genus CAIZGX01. The sequence continues at coordinate 1,775 of JBDLUS010000142.1, forward strand.
AGGTAATTCCGCTCTTACGATCGGCTACCGTTTCTTCTTGTAGAAGAATGTTGTACTTGCTCCAAGCAAAATTTCCATTGATCAAAACTGGAGAACTGGTAGGCACTACTACGAAATTTCCACCTGCACCCACGTTCTTCCAATTTAAATTAGAAAGAGCCTGGTACTTGGTAACCTTATCGTCGAATGAGAATCCGAACAAATTAAACTTACTTCCATTCGAACCGCCAAAAGACAACTTTCCGTACAAGTCTGTATACGAAAAAGGCAAGCCGTTACCATCGTTCACAAACGGATACACCTTCGGTGAAGTCTTGTCCAAATAACTGTTCTTTGCACTGAGTATGTAAGATATTCCACTTCCGTTCTTCGCAAGCTTTTTCAAAGGACCTTCCAACTGAATTTTCCCTCCGAACGGACTAAAACCAATCTTTCCGTCGTGACCTTTTTTATTTCCATCGCGAGTAGTAATATCAATTACCGAAGAAATTCTTCCTCCGAACTGAGCACCAAAACCACCTGTGTAAACATCGGCATTCGAAATAATATCGGTATCAAAAACCGAGAACAAACCTATACTATGGAAAGGGTTGTATACAATCATTCCATCTAAAACCACTTTGTTTTGAACAGGACTTCCTCCACGAACGAACACCTGCCCACCTTGGTCACCAGTAGATATGAATCCAGGAAGCGTTGTCAATACCTGAACAATATCTGTCTGTCCACCAAACGAAGGAACACGTTTAAAGTCTTTCGGACGTAATGTTTCGGAAGAAATATTTACGTTGTTGATTTGCTCTGAACGTTGATCGCTGATTTCCAAAATCCCCATCATGTTAGATCCCGACTCAAGTAAAATATTCGTCGAAACCAACTGGCCTTGTTTCACTGTAATGGTGTCTCTGTATTCATTGAAGTTAATCACCTTCACAAAAAGGTAATATGTGCCCGGTTGCAATTTGGTCAAGCTGAAATAACCATTCTCATCGGTATTGGTACCAACGGTGGTTCCTTCTAAAGCAACCAAGGCCATTAAGATGGGTTCACCCTTCTCTTTACTCTTCACAAATCCACGAATGGTGCAGTCTTGCGCTTGCGCAATAAACCCTGCAAACAAAGCCAATACAAAAAAGATATTCTTCAACTTCATGATTTTCAATTCAGATAGCCGCGAAGATAAGATAGTTCAACGCTTTATTTTACAAGGTTTCCGCATAAATTTCATTCAAACAAACATTGAATTTCTGAATGAATTTGGCTTGAATACATTCTGTTCTTACCTTAGGCATTGTATTTGGCTATGTCCAAAAAATTACTCCTATGAAAAAATTATTGTTATTCGTCTTTTTAATCGGCTCTCTTAAGAGTATAGCGCAGACAGACTATCCAGATTTACTTGCAATGTTCGTAGATGAGAAATACGAAAAGTGTTTATACAAAGCAGAAAAGTACACCCTGAACGAAAAGACAAAAAAGGATCCCCTTCCTTACCTTTTCATGAGTCGTTGCTATTATGAAATGTCGAAGCGCGACGAGTTCAAAGAGAAGTTTCCTACTGCTGGAAAGGACTGCTATAAATATGCTTCTAAGTACGCATCAAAGGATAAAAACAAAACATTCTACGCAGAGCACGAAGATTACTTTACGGAATTGCGCAACACCGCAATTAGTGAAGCAGAAGTTATGCTTGACGCAATGAAGTACACGAAAAGCAAAACGCTTTACGATAACTTAATTGACTGGGACGCTAACGACGCTGGTGCTTGGGTTATGCTTGGGGTTTCTTTCCAAGGCGCGAAGCAAAAGAAAGAAGCGGAAAACGCTTACAAGACTGCGAAGAAACTTTTAACAGACAAAACCTGCTCGGTTGAAGTTAAAGGTCAAAAAGATTTGTTGAAAAACGCAATCATCTATTATTCTGAAAAACTTTATACCGAAGGAAATTCAGCCGAAGCGAAAGTTTGGTTGGAGTTAGGGAAAGAGTGGTTTATGGACGACAAAGAATACCAAGTGACTTACTCGCAATACGCGAATTAATATTTTTCAAGTTGAATGAAAAGCCATCTTCGGATGGCTTTTATTTTAAAAAAAAATTGCGGAGTCTATAGACAAAACCCCTGCCTCGTTCAAGCGAAAAATATGGTGTCAACTCTCCTCCGTAACCACGAAAGAAGCGCTCCACTTCGGGAATCATAGAGCCTTCGAAATCAAAAATCCCCATACCCTTTTCCTCCGCTACAGCAATGCAGTGAGCCAACCCACATGCAGATAGAGAGTTGTTCTCCTTAGCATTCGTGGCAGCCAAATAATAAGCAACACCGTGCATGAATAAGCACAAAGCCAAGTATTTACCTTCTTCTCCAACTACGGTATAAACATTCTTATGAAAACCAGTACTTACCTCTTTTAATAAACCCGCATGTTTCACACCTTTAGAAGAAAGCACTGAAATAAAATGATCGAATTCACTTGAACTGAAAGGTCTCACCTCAAAACTAAATGAATCTTTCTTTTTTAAAATATTCCTCAATTTCGAATCAATACGCTCGCTCCAATCTGAATTCAAATTCAGCCTATAAGTATACTTCTGTTTCGGTTGAATTCCTTTCCACATAGCCGCCTGAAAATCTTTGAATTCATGTGGGAAATCCAGTTTCCAAAAATCCCAAACGCCAGAATTTAAGTACGACACCAATTCTGCTAAGACTTCTTTCTCTTTCGAAATTCGAGTAGCACTTTTTTCGTAATGAGCTAACCAAGTCCAACCTACATTGGGCATTAACGGCGGTGTTATTAATGAACGAAAAAACTTTCGTTGTGTATCCCAGACGAAACAAGCCGCAACAGGCTGACCGCCATCTTCAGAAACAACAAGCACGCCCAAACGTTCGTCAAATCCGAAAACATCCTTCCAAATTGCGCCAAACAGACTACACTGATCAACATCTGGAAAGGAAAAGTCAATAGCTGAAACGATTTCAATTTTCATGGAAAGATCTTTTATAAGCCTCTACAAATATCTTTTCTTCGCACTCCCAATTTAAAATTTTCTTGGCCGATTTCAAATGTGTTTGATAAATACTTAAATCTTCCTTCAACACATCATTTACAACTTCATTTATACCCTCTACATTCCAAACCGGGATTACCCTTCCAACCTTATATTCATTCACCAATGCAGCGCAATCGGGCAAGGGGTTGGTGATTACCGGAATTTCGGATTGAATGTATTCGAACAATTTATTCGGAAGTGAATACTTGTAACTTAAGCAAGTTGGCTCTACTGAATTCACGCCAATATCTGCACTTCCTGTATACATAGGAATCTCGGAGTAAGAAACGGCAGGGATGAAAAATATATTTTCATTGCGCGAAGAATAGTCTTCAATCTGTTCTTTTAACGCGCCAAATCCCATAAACACAATTACGGCGTCTTTAGAATTCCTTGCCTCAAAGGCGTTCAATAAGACCTCTATGCCTCTGCCCTTTCCTAACATACCCTGATAAAGAAAAACCATTTGATCGTTCTTCAAGCCGAGTTTTTCACGCAAGATGTTTGAATGTGAAATTTGCATTTCGTTCGGAAGATTTCTAACCAATGCAACGAAGGGTAAGTTGTATTTCCCTTTATAAAATTCTTGTATTGAAGGACTCACGGTGATGACCAATTCGGTCCATGGAATAAACAACTTCTCAAGTGTTCGAATGGCGAAGCGCATGAACGCTCCCTTACCGTTTCGGTGTGACTCGAGTTCATGACAGTCGTAGATCAATTTCAACCTTGGGCGAGTGATCTTAGCCAATACGCCAATCACAAAAGCTTCGTAATCGTTGCAGTGCCATGCATCTACTTTGCGGTATCTAGATATAACGCGAAAGGCAAATTCAAAATATTGAATAGCTCCAATAATTAAATTCAATCGCTTCCATTTATCGGAAGAAACCTCTACGCGTTCAACTTCAACACCATTAAAATTCTCTTTCTCCTCAACGTCTCCTTTCTTCCATGCGACTACAGTTGTTGGAAAGTCATGTTGCGAAAGACTCTTCGCCATGCGATAAACACGGTTGTCGTTTTTAAAATTAGTTACGAGTAGCGAAATTACTTTCATGCTCGCTCATGATTCTTTCGTGCGTAACGTTCCAAATAAAACAGAACCACGAGTATGTTAAATGAAAAATAAATCACTTTTGAAATCACAAGAAACTTTGTCGCTTCCAATTCATTCATTCCCCAACTATGGGCTAGGTATACTGCAACTATAGCCAAAACAAAGTGCAACGCATCTAAAAACAATCCCACGCGCTGCATATTAATTCTGTAAGTAATGAAGGCCAATGAAGAAGTAACGAAGTTCAATGCGAACCAATAAATCAAATACTTTAAATACATGAATGAATTTCCCCAGGCCTCACCGAAAATAAATCCCATTGTGTTTCCTGGAAGCATTTGCACAATGAAAATCATTCCAGCAGCTGCAATTAAAAAACGAAAGAGTACTTTGTAATACAGCGCACGCAATTCCTTTGGATCTTCAATTTCAGAAATGCGTTGGAAGAAAACTTGCGAATATGAATTGCTTACAACATTCAAAGGCGCCATAAAAATCCTTCTGCACAAGGCCATGAATCCAACTGCTACCAATCCGTAATACAAAGTGAATATTCCCACGTGTGCCCATTGCGCCAAACGATTCAAGACACTTCCCCAAATACTGAACATCGGATAATCCTTATGCAACGCAGCTAACGCTTTCATGCGCTCGTTCGAAAGGTTTTTCAATCCTTCTGGTTCCGACTTCAAGAATTTCCAAAAGGCATATGCCCCGGCAGCAATAGATCCTATTACGGTTGAAAAAATTAAACCCGATGCATTCCATCCACCAAATCCCGTTGCGATTTTTATTGGCTCAGAGGACACCGCTGACAGCACCTTTGAATTGGCTGCAACCTTGTATTGTTTCAAACGAGAAAACCAATAATTGAAAACGTTAAAGACAGCAGTGAAGAATAAAACAATTGGTATCGTCCAGAGATAAATACCAATGGGTTCATTCATTAACCAATATGAAACATCGCGGGCAAAGAACAAAATAAAAACAGAGAGCACAACACAAGAGTAAAAAGCTACCTTCAAGGCAAGCCCAGCTATATGTCGCGCATCGTTCTGATCTTTCGGATGCATAATTGCAAACTCGTACTTTCCTGTTACCACAACAGAGAGCACGGTTATAATCATAGTGTATTGTTCAAGAAGTGTAAAATCTTCGGGAGTAAATAGACGAGTAATAAATGGAGCTAACACAAAAACCAATGCCTGACCAATTACGGTTCCTGCCATAAGCGTGAATACATTTCGAATGTACTCGGCACGCATAAACTTTGTGAACGACTCAGATACTCTGTACTTCATGAAGTGAATCAGTTGTTGGTCTTCGCAGCAGAATAAATACGCTCTATGATTTCAACTACTTTCAAACCTTCTAGAGCATTGGTGGTAATGTTAGACACACCGCTAATTGCTTCCACTACGTTTTGAATAATGTAAACGTGATTCGCAGCACTGCCCTTGTAGTGACCGTAGTCGTTCGCCGGATTTCCTTCCGCCAAAACAGGCATGGTGTAATTTTCAATCTGGCAATAAGCCACCTCGTTCATGTATTGTCCGCCAATTTTTACGGTACCCTTTTCTGCAACAACCGTCAAACTACTTTCGTAGTTCACACCGCTTACAGCAGTAGAGAAATTAATTGACCCCATTCCACCTTCAACCAAATCGAACATTACAATTCCAGAGTCTTCAAACTCGGTTGAATGCGCGTGATTAAAATCGTGAAGTCTTGCTTGTATGTTGTCTATATCTCCGAACAACCAATACATAATATCAATGAAGTGAGAGAACTGTGTGAACAGCGTTCCTCCATCCAAATCTCGTGTTCCCTTCCAACCACCTTTCTTGTAATAGCGATCATCTCTGTTCCAGAATAAATCAATATTCACCATATAGATTTTTCCAAGAACTCCTGACTGTATCAGTTCTTTCATCCAAACACTCGGCGGACTGTATCTGTTTTGCATTACACAGAACACTTGCTTGTTCGCGCGCAGGGCTTCAAAAATAATTTTTTCTCCATCAGCCTTATTCAAAGCCATTGGCTTTTCGACAACGACGTGCTTTCCTGCTTTCAATGCAAGTAAAGCATGTTGGGCATGAAGTCCGTTCGGCGTACAAATACAGACCACATCTACCTCTTCATTCTCCAACATATCTTCTGGAGAGTGATAAAAATGAATATCCTCTGCAACACCGCATTCCTCGCGTGAACGAACGTCGCACATAGCAGACAATTCTGTTTGTTCGTTGCGTTGAACCATTTCAGCATGACGCTTACCAATGTGCCCAGCGCCTATAACTGCAAATTTAATTTTACTCATAAGGCTTTATCAGATGCAAAAGTACGGAGAACCAATGGAATTAATCCCTTGGTGAAGCGTTCGATATGATAAACCCGAGGTTGAAAAGTATGCTCCAAGGCTTTTCCTTTTGCTCATAATAATTAGCCGATAAACTCACGGGACCTATTGGCGAGTGATAAACCAAGGTTCCGCTTCCCACGGTGTAAGTTCGATAGATATCTGAAGACGGCACCGCTGTTGCTTGAAACGGCTGATATCCGAATACATCTGCCCTTAAATCTACATTCTTAGTCAGATGAAGTACGGGGGAAATTCCGAATGTAAAGAATGATGTCCCCCTATACACCGGTAAGTAAAATGTCTTGAACTCAGGGAAGAAAATTGGTGTTGGACTCATGATTGAAGTAGCTGTGGCATTCTGAAAATCTTTTTGTCCTGACCACAACACCTCTGCCTTTATACCGAAAGAAAAGCGAGGCTGATTAATAACGTAATTTTCATAATACACGCGCATCTGCAGCCATGCGTGGCTGTTTGAGAGCGTATCTCGATTGCTGCTCGTGCTGCCTGGTATGGTGTATTCTGTGCCGCTCACACCTTTCGCCACAACTTTTATCTGAGAGCCCGATGACGCATATTGAATTCGATTCAACGTACTTCGCACATAATTGAAACGAACCATCTTCGCATTAAACTCAGTTAAATCCGCCGTGTCGATACTCAAAAAGTTCTTCGTCTGATAATAGTTGTCGTATTGATGCGTGTAGATTGCATCGATCTTAAACTTCGCTTTTCTTCCTGCTGGAAGAATCCATGAAGCCTCTCCGAACTGTTCGTTCAACAAGACATACGAGGGCTTCACATCTTCGAAAAAAGTTGTCAAACTTTTATAATAATCCCATCTGTTCTGCGTGAAAGAAACTTCAAAGGCAATAGGAAGATTGAGCAGCATTATTTTCGATCGGGCCTTCGCGTGAACCGAACCGTAATAGCGCCCAAAGTAACTGTTGGCCTCAACAACCGTGTTCACGCGTCCGAACAGATTGTATCGAAGTCCAACGTATCCCGTATTAATAGATCGCGAACTGAAGTTACCTCCAAACGAAACAATCAAATCCTTCTCACGCTGAACGTGCAGATCTAAAACATACTTTCCCACCGATGGCTTGTAGTACATCTTCGGATACATCGATTTTATACTTCCATCTGCTAAGACCCTGAAGTACGTGCGTTGCAATTCATTCAATGGAAGTGCACTTTCCTTTCTACCCAGCAACTCGCGAACGTATTGCGTTTGGCCTTTTGGCAATCCTTCAAGTCGAACCTCATCAACTACAATCGGGTAACATTTCAAGCGAAATTGACTTCTTTTGTTTTTTAAATCTTCCGCCGAAATTTCTCGTTCAATTATTCTTTTTATTTCTGGAAGTGAACGCAGCGTTGAAACATAGCCAGAATCTATTGCCGCCATTGAGTTCGCAAATTCAAAGGTTGTCGTATTGCTACTGTTCGGATGAACGATAAACACTTCTTCACATGGAATAAACGCTTCCTTTTGCGAAACAATCATGGCCTCTAATTGCGACATGAGGTTATTCTCCTTCGGATCAGCAGGTATGCTTGAAACATTGCAACCAAGGATTACATCCGGATGGAAATCACGGTACATAACATCAATAGGGAAATTATTATAAATGCCCCCATCATATAATAGCTTTCCATCTACTCTTCTTGGTGGAATGTAGAACGGATAAGTACACGAAGCGCGAATGGCTTCATTCAAAGTGCCTGACTTAAAAATTACTTCACGTTTGTCTTTAACATCTGCGGCCACACATCGAAAGGGAACAAACAAACTATCAAAATTCTGACGTGCAGCCTCACTCGCTGCACTTAACAATTTCATATGCACCCAATCCATCAAAGCCGGATTAATCAAATTCGTTGGAAGTGTATTCGAAATATTATCTCCGCCCGAATACTTCAAACTTACCATAGAAGCAGTAGGCTCTGACTTCAAATAATAAAACTGCAAATCAATAGGCAGCTCCGCACCTTCAGAAAGCATAGTGAATTCAGGTGTTCGACACAAAGAATCCATTTGACGAGTCGAATATCCAGCGGCATAAAAAGAAGCAATAACTGCCCCCATGCTCGTTCCACAGATGTAATCGATGGGAACATTGTTTTCTTCCAAGGCTTTTAAAAATCCGATGTGTGCCATCGCTGTTGCTCCACCTCCACTTAGCACCACTCCAACGCGCTGGGCACTTGCCTTATGCATCTGCATAAAAACCACCAAAAAGACCAAGCCGAGTCGTAAAACCTTCATAATGCAAAATTGCACTTAGTTCTTCAATGAACAATCATTTAAAGTTTAAATTTCAAACATCATTTGTTTCTCAATTGATTTCACAATAGCGCCTTACTTTTGTAATATGAAATCCATTCGAAATAAGCGCAGATTACTCGGGGTTCTATACCTTTTAGCAGCCTATCTCGTCTTTCAATTGGTCTGGTGGGGTTGGCAGTTATACAGATTACAACGCGCATATCTGCAACATCTTCAATCGGAAGGGAACACACTACCTGAAAACGCACTCCGAAATAAAATATTCATGATCATTGGTGAGGGTGGCGTTTTCTTGATTCTCTTATTCTTAGGAATTTGGTGGATCAAGAAAAATGTTTGGCAAGATTTGAAGCGTGCACAGAAAGAAAAGAACTTCCTACTCGCCGTAACACACGAACTGAAAACACCTATTGCAGCTATTCGTCTGAATTCGCAAACACTCAAAAACCGCAAACTCACAGAGGAACAATCACAGGATTTGTGCGCAGACATTATCACCGAATCGAATCGACTTGAAACACTCGTGAACAACATTTTGCTCGCAACCCAATTCGAACAAAACACTTCATTGGGAAATTGGCAAACCACTAATTTGTCTGTACTCATTGAAGCACAAATTAAAAGGTTTCAGCAGCTCTTCCCTGAACGAAATGTGACTTCAAACATTCAATCGAACATTCAGTTGGAAGTAGAAGAAACGATGATCGTAAGTTTACTTTTCAACCTGCTTGAAAACGCGAATAAATACTCCCCAATCTCGGAATCTATTTCGGTTACGTTGAAAGGAAGTGAGCATCTGGTTCTTCTTGAAATTACAGATCTTGGAGTAGGAATACCCCTCGAAGAACGCAAATCGGTTTTCGAAAAATTTCATCGCGTTGGAAACGAACAAACCCGTTCTCAAAAGGGAACTGGACTTGGTCTATACATTGTAAAACAAATTTGCAAAGCGCATCGTGCAGAGATTAACATTAGCGAAAACACACCCTGTGGAAGTCGCTTTAAAATAACTTTTTCAAAATGACAAAAAAAGTAGGGCTTATTATTTTAGATGGATGGGGAATTGGTAAGAACGATCACTCCAACGCTATTCTTAGCGCGCAAACTCCGTTTACACATCATCTGAACAACACTGCAGCGCATGCAACTCTTCGTACCGACGGCGAGTTCGTTGGACTTCCAGAAGGACAAATGGGAAACAGTGAGGTTGGACACATGAACATAGGTGCTGGCCGAGTTGTTTACCAAGACTTGGTGAAAATTCACTTGAGTATTCGCAACAACGAATTGCACAAAAATGCGGTGCTTCTTGCAGCCCTTCAACATGCAAAAAAAGAAAACAAGAATGTGCATTTCATTGGGCTCGTTTCTGATGGTGGCGTGCATTCACACATAAGTCATTTGAAGGCGCTCGTTGACATTTGCGAGGAGCAAGAACTTTCGAAAGTTTTCATTCATGCCATTACAGATGGAAGAGACTGCGACCCGAAAAGTGGTGAAGGGTTTATTAAAGATTTAGAAAATCATTTGGAAGGAAAGCAAGCGAAGATTGCAAGTGTTATTGGAAGGTATTTCGCTATGGACCGCGACAAACGTTGGGAGCGTGTTAAGAAGGCGTACGATTTATTTGTTACAGGATCACATGAAAAAAGTCCTTCTGCATCATTAGCCGTAGCGCAATCATACGTGAATGGCGTAACCGATGAGTTTATTGAACCCATTCAAATCGAAGGAAATTATCAAGGAATAGAAGAGGGCGATGTTGTTATTTGCTTCAACTTCAGAACTGATCGTTGTCGTGAAATAACAATGGCTCTGCATCAACAAGATTTTCCGGATTTCGGAATGAAAAAAATCCCGTTGCATTATGTGACCATGACGCGTTATGACGATTCGTTTAAAAATGTCCACATACTATTCGAAAAAGACAATCTTCTGCACACCCTCGGCGAGACCTTGGCTGGTGCGAACAAAACGCAATTGCGCATTGCCGAAACTGAAAAGTATCCGCACGTCACATTCTTTTTCAATGGCGGAAGAGAAGAGCCTTTCGACGGGGAGAGTCGACTTATGATTCCTTCACCAAAGGTTGCAACATACGACCTTCAACCCGAAATGAGCGCGAAAGAAATTGCTTCATCTTGCATTGAATTCCTTCATGAAAAAACACCTGATTTTTTCTGTTTGAATTTCGCTAATCCAGATATGGTTGGACATACTGGCGTATACGAAGCCATTGTAAAAGCCATTGAAACAACAGATGCATGCTTGAGACAAGTTGCAGAGACGGCAATTGAATTGGGATATTCCTTAATCGTTATTGCCGATCACGGCAACGCAGACTGCGCAGTAAACGAAGACGGCTCTCCAAATACAGCACACACCACGAACCCCGTTCCCGTGTGGATTGTAGACAAAGAAATCACAAAAGTGAACGACGGAAAATTAGCCGATGTTGCTCCAACGGTCCTTACACTTTTGGGAATAGAAAAACCCCAAACAATGTCTGGGGTTTCACTTATCTGATTTTTAAAGTTTATGGCTTCTTGTGCATGACGTGAACATAGCCCTCGCGGTTAACGCCGTCTGCACGATTGAATATCCAGAAGTAAACGCCGTCTTCAACGTCGGTGCCATTCCATGGGTTGTCGTTGCTGTAGTTCAAAGACTCATACATCAAACCTCCCCAACGATTGAAAATGCGCAATTGGCTGTTTGGAAAACTCTCCAATCCTTTAATGATGAAACTTTCATTGTCGTAATCATCAACGTTGATCAAAAGAATGTTCGGCTCTTCGGTGTCGCAAACTGTAAGAATGAAAGGCACTACGCCAACTTGATTACAAGCATCGGTTATCGTAACATCATACGATCCACCAGCGAATCCGATAAGCGAATTTGTAACGCCATTCACGTAAAATGCCGATGCTGTAGAAGGATTGATAACATAAGGCTCTAAACCACCCGCTACCAAAACTTCAGACTCAATACCCGTGCACAAGTCTTGAAGATCTTCAAATACAATGGCCGGAGGCTCTGTAATTATAAAGAGCGCAGAATCTGCATTTCCACAATAGTCGGTTACAGTTAACTCATAGTTACCTGCGCTTCCCACAGCGAATGATTGAACGGCATTGGTTCCTATTGTCGCTCCTGAGCCATCTTGCCAATCGAATGTGTAGTTTGGAACACCGTTAGAAATTAACGGAACGGCATTGACAGGAACTGTTGCATTTGGACATAAATTCAAAATATCCGTTACAGGTGCTAGTTCTGTTGGGACATAGTCAACAATGTTCAAAAACGCTGTTGCCGTGTCCATGGCCTGAATCGACGGATTGAAAAAGACAAATCCAATCTCAATGGTTTCGTATCCTGCAGTAATATTTCCGAATGTCACGGTTTGTGATCCTTCTACCACATTATCAATCATTCCATTCACAAACAATGTATCCGA
>JBDLUS010000143.1:0-9530 GCA_039805165.1 Bacteroidota bacterium
AGTACGAGCGAGCGCATTGTGAGTTGGCAGACGGCTTGGGAAATTGGAAGAGATTACCCGTTGGGCGTTGGAACAGGAAATTGGAAGTCGCATTTTAACGAGCGATATCTTTTGAAAGGGGCAAACTTTGCGGCGGAACATTCGCATCCTGCCCACAATGCTTATCTACAAGTTTTAGTCGAATGGGGATGGTTGGGATTACTAACGTTACTGTCCTTGTTGCTAGCAGGATTGAGACGTGCTTGGCAGATGAATGATTTGTTTTTTGTGGTTTTCGTCTTGGGGGTGTCTTTTCATTTCATTTTTGAAAGTATGCTTGAACTTCAGCAAGGCCTTGTTTTTATTGGCTTCTGGATGTTTTTCTTGGTTCATCGGAGGCGTGATCCGAAAGTGCTAAAGGTCTAAAAATTACAATTAGGACAAGTCCTTTATTTTCCTTAAATTCGTTGCGAAATTTATTAAAATGGCAACAATTGAATTGAGGTTACCCAAGATGGGTGAGAGTGTCGCAGAGGCGTCTATTTTGAGTTGGTTAAAGAAAGAGGGAGATCGCGTTACCGCAGATGAGCCTTTGGTGGAGATTGCAACGGACAAAGTAAACAGCGAAGTGCCTTCTCCGGAAGATGGTATTCTTGTTTCTTGTCGTGTAAACGTTGGAGATACAGTTCAAGTTGGGCATGTCATTGCAATTATTGAAACTGGCGACGGTGCAAGTGCACCAGCCCCAGTTGCCGCTGTCGCTCCTGTTGTAGTGGAATCTTCAGCTCCTGTGGTTGCTTCTGCAACTCCGTCGCCGGTAGCTGCGGTGGTCTCTTCTTCAGACAGGTTTTATAGTCCGTTGGTGAAAAACATTGCAAAGCAAGAAAATATTTCGCAAGCGGAATTGGATAGTATTTCGGGTTCAGGTCAAAATGGACGTGTAACCAAAGAAGATTTAATGGGATATATTTCCAACAGAGGAAATAAATCGGTGGCAGCAGTGCCAGTAGAACCTGCAGTAACTGCCCCAGCTCCGGCTCAAGGAGCACCTGCAGTTGAAGCTCCGCGTGTGAAGGGTCCAACAATCACTGTAGGTCCAAACGACGAGATTGTTGAAATGGATCGCATGCGCAGAATCATTGCTGATCACATGGTTATGAGTACGCAAGTCTCTCCGCACGTTACGTCTTATGTTGAAGCAGATTTGACAAATGTTGTGATGTGGAGAAATAAAGTGAAAAAGCAATTCGAAGCGAATGCCAAAACGAAATTGACCTTCACTCCGATATTTATTGAAGCGGTGGCGAAAGCAATTCGTGATTTCCCGGGAGTGAACGCGAGTGTAGATGGAAACAACATCGTCATGCGTGGCGACATCAACATTGGAATGGCTGCAGCGTTGCCAACAGGAAACTTGATTGTACCGGTAATTAAAAATGCCGATCAGTTGAACTTAATGGGAATTGCGAAGAAGGTGAATGATTTGGCAGAGCGTGCAAGAGCGAACAAGTTAACTCCAGATGAAATTCAAGGAGGAACATATACCTTGACTAACGTTGGTTCATTCGGTAACGTTATGGGTACGCCAATTATTAACCAGCCTCAAGTAGCCATTCTTGCAGTGGGTGCCATTCGTAAGAAGCCGGCAGTTATTGAGACACCTCAGGGCGACGCAATCGCCATTCGTCATATGATGTTCTTGTCTCACTCATACGACCATAGAATAGTGGACGGTGCATTAGGCGGACGTTTTGTTCGTCGCGTTGCTGACTATTTGGAGGAGTGGGATGTTAATCGTGAAATATAATTTTTTGAAAATACAACACCTATGAAAACTCGTTTCTTTTCACTTTTGATTGTCGCTCTGGTTGCAATAAGCAATTCTTTTGCGGCTTCGAATATGGGTAAGCCAGAATTTGTTGCTGCATTTACTGAAGCAAATAAATTGATGGAAGAAAAATTTTGGGATCAGGCTGCGAAGGAATGGAGGAATGTGTTGGCCATGGATCCAGAGAACATCAATGTCAACTTCAAGTTGGGATATTGTTTGCTTCAAACAGAGACCAACAAAATTGATGCGTTGATGTATTTGGAAAAAGCAAATTCACAAAAGCTGAACGAGAGTTACGATCCATTCGATCCGAATGAGAAAGGCGCTCCTGTAGAAGCGCTTTACTATTTAGGTATCGCGCAACATCTAAATATGCGTTTCGATCAATCAACAGAGAGTTTAGAAATCATGAAAGCTCAGGTGAATAAAAACCACCGTTTGACAAATCAGATCAATCGTGCAATTGAAACCAATATAGAAGCAAAGAAGCAAGTCGCAAGTCCGAAGAAGTATAAGATTAAAAATGTGGGAAGCATTTTAAATAGCTCCTATGCTGATTTTGGTCCAGTATTAACATTCGATGAAAGCAGTATTTTCTTCACAAGCCGTCGACTTCGTCCAGATTCTACAAATGCCAACATTCGTGATTTCGATACAGATAAGTACCGTGATGATATTTATGTTTCATTCAAAGGAAGAGATGGACAATGGGTGAAACCAGAATTGTTGAATTTGAATTCAGATGATCACGATGCAACGATTTCAGTTTCTCCTGATGGAAATACATTGTTTATCTACCAAGATAGTCTTGGAGACGGCCAAGTGAAGTACTCAACCTTGATTGGTGAAACGTGGAGTGCTCCAGTGAAATTGGGTTCTGATATCAATTCCAAATACTGGGAAACACATTGTTCAATTTCATCTAATGGAAATGAATTGTATTTTGTTTCTGATCGTCCGAATGGAAATGGTAAAAGAGATATTTATCATTGCGTGAAAAATGCAGATGGCAGTTGGGGTAAGTCAGAAAACCTAGGTGCAATCATTAACACACCTCATGATGAAGATGCTCCGTTTTTAAGTCCAGATGGAAAATTCTTGTATTTTGCCTCAAAGGGCCACTCAACAATGGGAGGCTTTGATTTGTTTGTAAGCGAGAAGGATAATGATGGAAATTGGGGAGCGCCTGAAAATATGGGGTATCCATTAAACACCGTTGATGATGATATTTTCTTTCAGCCAATGGCAGATGGTAAACGAGCATATTACAGCTCACGTCGCGACGGTGGAAGCGGTGATTTAGATATTTATGAAGTTGAAATGCCTGAGGTAATGGGAGCACAGTTAGCATCCTTAAGAGGTGTATTCAAGCCAGTGAAGGACAAATCTCTTCCACAAGGATTAAAAGTGGTTATAGTAAACAGTAAAACTGGAGAGAAACAAGACGTTTCTGGCAATGCTGGAAGTGGTGAATTCTTGGCTGTATTAAATCCTTGTTCTACTTACCAAATTGAATACTTAGATGGGGTAGAAAAATTGAAATCAGAAGTTCTTACTATTCCTTGTGATAATGAGAAGTACGAATACACACGAGAGATTCAACTGGTTTCGAACGAAATTGTGAAGATTGATGAGATTAAGTTCGATAAAGAGAATCCAGTTCAAACAAAGATTGATGAGGCCGTGGGTTACGCAGAGTACTCGCATTTCTTCCTTTATGGTAAGAGTGATTTTTCAACTGAGGAGAAGGAGTTTAAGGATTTTATTGCACTTTGCCAGAAGGTAATCGATCAAAAAGCATTTGTAACGATTTTAATTGAGGGTAGTGCCTCAACAGTTCCAACCATAGGTAGCAAGTCAAACGAAATGCTTTCAGCGGAACGCTCTACAAATGCCAAAGCATCTTTGAAAAAGGCCTTACTAAAGAATGGTTACATGGAGAATGTAGACTTTAAGTTCGACACGTCAATTAACAAGGTGCAAGGGAAGAAGTACGAAAACGATGCGATGACTAATCGCGCTGAATACGAGAAATTTCAATACATCAAAGTAAAAGTTCAATAAGAAATATCACATGCTTCATTTAAAGAGACCGCTGGTTTTTCTTGACCTGGAAACCACCGGGACCGACGTTGCGAAAGATCGTATCGTAGAAATAGCTTTTGTAAAAGTTATGCCAGATGGAGCAACTGAAACGCTACCCGAGTTTAAAGACACTAAGTTTTTAATAAATCCTGGAATCCCAATTCCCATTGAATCTTCTATGGTTCACGGGATATACGACGCCGATGTGAAGAACGCGCCGTTGTTTTCAGATTGCGCACCCATGCTGAATGATTTCATCGAAGGTTGTGACTTGGCAGGATTCAACAGCAATAAGTTCGATATTCCATTACTCGCTGAAGAATTTCTTCGTGTCGGAATTCCATTTACGTTGGATGGAAGAAACACGGTTGATGTGCAAGTGCTATTTCATAAGCTTGAGCCAAGAAATTTATCGGCTGCATACAAATACTATACAGGCGGAACCCTAGAGAACGCGCACTCGGCTTTGATAGATACACAAGCTACCTACGATGTTTTTAAAGGTATGTTTGAAAAGTACAAAGACGAAGAGCGTGCTCTTCCAACTTCAATAGAAGAAATAGAAACCATGAGCAGCTATGGAAAAAGAGCAGACCTCATTGGTAATCTTCAGTACAACGAAGAAGGCGATATGGTATTCGGATTCGGAAAGCACAAGGGAGTTAAGGTGGCTGATGTTTTAACGCGCGAGCCGGGTTATTTCGGTTGGATGATGAATGCTGATTTCCCTTTGTACACGAAGGAAGTTCTTCGTAAGTTTCGAAACAATATGATGGCTTAAAGCTATGCGAGTTGCGGTCCTCGTCTCGAACGATCTTGCGTACGATCAACGAGTAAGTAAGATTTGCGATTCCCTTCAACATAAAAATTGGGAAGTAGAATTAGTAGGGGTTTTAAAGCCTGAAAGCACTTCCCTTCAACGTAATTATTCTACCAAACGGTTGCGTGTATTCTTCAGCAAAGGACCGCTGTTTTACGTCATGCTGAATGTGCGCATGTTCTTCTATTTACTCTTTCACAAAACCGATGTCATTTGGGCGAACGATCTGGATGTTTTGTGGCCAGCGGTTTTCATGAAGAAATTTCGAGGAACAAAAATCATTTACGATTCGCATGAGTATTTTACGGAAGCCGAGGGGCTTACAGGGCGACCGGTAATTAAGTCTATTTGGACAGCTATTGAAGAGTTTTGTGTTCCGAAGGTAGATTTGTTTATTACGGTGAATGGTAGTATTGCGGAGATTTATCGAAAGAAATACGAATGCGAAGTTTCCGTGCTACGCAATATGCCCATTCTTGTTGAAGGTGAATCGTTGAAAGAAGAACCCTTCGAAATGAAGACGGTCTTACTTCAAGGAGCTTATATAGATCCCGATCGTGGAGGAATGGAATTAGTGGAAGCCTTTCAATATTTAGAAGATATTCAGTTGTTGATTGTCGGGGCTGGAAGAGATTTAGAGAATATAAAAAAGAGAATTGTATCGCTTCATTTGGAGGAAAAGGTGAAAGTCCTTCCGAGGATGTCCTACCAGGAATTGAAGAAACTAACGCAACGAGTTCACTTAGGAGTTTCACTAGACAAGCCGTTGCACATGAACTACACCCTATCTCTTCCAAATAAATTGTTCGACTACATTCATGCTGAAGTTCCTGTGCTTGTGAGCCGTCTGGTTGAGCCGCAATGTATTGTTTACGACTATCAGGTAGGTGAGGTGGTGAGTGAAGTTACTTCAACGGAAATTGCAAAGGGCATTGAAAGTGTTCTGAATTCTGGCTATTATAACTCGTATAAGGAAGCTACTAAAAAAGCAAAGTCGGCGTTGCATTGGCAAGCCGACTTTGATAAGATTGATTTTTCTAAATTTTCTTAGAACAAGAATCCAACCGCAACACCTGTGCGAACGAAGTATCCAACATATGGACGAAACGTTTCGTTAGGCGCTTGAATGAATGGTTCGCTTGTTGAAACGCGGGTGTCACCGCTGTTCCAGATGGTCCCGAAGTTAACGTCGATGCTAATCTTGTCTTGGAAAATACGTTGGTATCCGAATGACATTCCTACGCCGCCGGTATTGATGTTACGCTTGGTGTATTCGTAGAAACTCTCGTAAGTAATAGGATCATATCCCAAATAGACTTGTTCGAGTGCCTCCATGTATTGATAACGTGCAAACATAGAAAGATAGATTCCTTCAGGTGCGTTGTAGCGCCCCATATAATATCTGTACTCAGGAGTAATTGCAACGCGGCTAATGTAGCTGTTTGCAAAACCGTCGCTTTGGTCTTGGTACAAACCTCCAATTACAAAACTTGATCTTTCTTTCGTTTGATGTTCGAAAGAGATGTTTGCGGTGCGCATGATAGGTGAAGAAATATCCAACTTAAGGATGTTCTTGTTCTGTGCTGAAACCACGCTTGTGGTCAATATCAACACGATTACGAATAACTTGCTTATAAACTGCATATATTTTTCTTTTTGTATGAATAAATTTAGTGCAATTTCGCTAAGTCGAAACGAAAAAACTATGACAAAAATTTTTAACATCATTTATCTCGGTTTAGCTCCAGTTTTATTTGGGTTAAGTTGGTTTATTTCTCATGAATTATTCAATCACTTCATGAAGAATAAGGGAACAGTTGAGAACCCGGCTAAGGACAATTCATTTGTCTTTGCTTGCGGATTTTCATTCTTGTACCTTTTGGTGTTTTTTATCATACGCGACCTCTATCCGAAAAAAAATAACAAGTCGTAAATACATTACAAGATCACACAACAAATTTGTCAAACATTTAAAAATTAAAGAAACATGTCAGAAGTAAATAAAGAAAAATTGAAAGCCCTTCAACTAACCATGGATAAGTTGGAAAAGACTTACGGAAAGGGCGCTGTAATGAAATTAGGAGACACCGCAGTTGAAGCTATGGAATTCATTCCAAGTGGATCGTTAGGACTAGACCTTGCATTGGGTATAGGCGGATTTCCAAAAGGAAGAATCGTAGAGATCTACGGTCCGGAGTCTTCGGGTAAAACAACCTTAGCCATTCACGCGATTGCGGAATGTCAAAAGATGGGCGGCATTGCTGCGATCATCGATGCGGAGCACGCGTTCGATAAATTCTACGCTGAAGCATTGGGTGTTGATACAGAAAATCTATTAATCTCTCAGCCAGACAACGGTGAGCAAGGTTTAGAGATTGCCGACAACTTGATTCGTTCAGGAGCGATTGACTTGATTGTCATTGACTCTGTTGCTGCATTGACTCCACGTTCAGAGATTGAAGGAGAGATGGGCGATTCAAACGTTGGTGTGCAAGCACGTTTAATGTCGAAGGCTTTGCGTAAGCTTACAGGTACCATTAGCAAGACCGGATGTTGCTGCATTTTCATTAACCAATTGCGTGAAAAGATTGGTGTAATGTTCGGTAACCCTGAAACAACAACAGGTGGTAATGCACTTAAATTCTACGCTTCAATTCGTATCGATATTCGTCGCTCTACTCAGTTGAAAGACGGAGAGAATGTAATTGGAAATCACACGAAGGTGAAAGTGGTGAAGAACAAAGTTGCTCCACCATTCAGAACTGCTGAATTCGATATTATCTACGGTCAAGGTATTAGCCGTGTTGGCGAATTGATTGACATGGGTGTTGATTTGGCCATTGTGAAAAAGGCTGGTTCTTGGTTCTCTTACGGAGAAACTAAATTGGGCCAAGGTCGCGATGCGGTGAAACAATTGCTAGATGACAATCCAGAATTAATGGAAGAAATCGAAGG
The DNA here is from genome assembly GCA_039805165.1 of Bacteroidota bacterium. Lineage (GTDB taxonomy): Bacteria > Bacteroidota > Bacteroidia > Flavobacteriales_D > Sanyastnellaceae > CAIZGX01. The sequence continues at coordinate 7,671 of JBDLUS010000143.1, forward strand.
CAAAGTGAAAGCAGCGCTTGCAGCGAAGACAGCATAAGCTTATTTCATAGACAAACAAAAAGAGGAACCGAAGGTTCCTCTTTTTTATTTCCAGCGAATTGAAATTACTTGATGTATCTCCAATCCTGGTTGTTCTTGATTCCTTTCAATGAATGATAGATCAATTGAATCACAGCTTCAACGTCGTCTTTCGCTACCATCTCAACTGTCGTGTGCATGTAGCGCAACGGAAGTGAAATGAGCGCACTCGCAACACCTGCATTGCTGTATGCAAAAGCATCGGTGTCGGTTCCAGTTGCACGATAAACAGCTGCACGCTGAATATCGATCTTATTCTTTTCAGCGGTGGTAACAATGTGCTTCAGCAAGTTGTTTTGAACTGCAGGTCCGTAGCTCAATACAGGCCCTCTGCCGCAGGCTAAATCGCCACTCATGATTTTGCTCATCATCGGAGTTTGCGTATCGTGACAAACGTCTGTTACAATCGCAACATCTGGATTAATGCGATGCGCAATCATTTCAGCACCACGCAAACCAATTTCTTCTTGAACCGAATTCGTGAAGTATACACCAAATGGAAGCTTGTCTTTTTTCTCTTTCAGCATGCGCGCTACCTCAGCAATCATGAATCCGCCTATGCGGTTGTCTAATGCACGACCCAAATAGTATCTGTCGTTCAACACCATGAATTCATCTTCGAACGTTGCAACGCAACCCACATGAATACCCATGGCTTCTACTTCATCTTTTGATCTTGCACCTACATCCAAGAAAATATTTTTCATGGAAGGAGTTTCTTCTTTCTCTTGACGCACGTGAATGGCTGGCCATCCGAATACACCTTTCACCAATCCTTTCGCTGTTTGAATATTCACGCGCATGGAAGGAGCAATCATGTGATCGCTACCGCCGTTGCGACGCAAGTATATAAATCCGTCTGGAGTGATGTAGTGAACGAACCACGCGATTTCATCGGCGTGTGCTTCAACAACAACTTTGTATTTTGCATCTGGATTAATTACTCCAACAACGGTTCCGTAGGTGTCTACGATGTGAGTGTCTATATACGGACGAATGTAATCTAACCACATTTGCTGTCCAGGTGTTTCGAATCCGGTCGGAGCAATGTTGTTTATGTACTTCTCAAGGAACTCGTGACTTTTCGCATTCAAGATGCTCTTCGGTTTTTTTGTAGCCGGTGCTTTTGTTTTCTTTGCCATTGCAATAATTTGTATTTCAAAAATAGACTTGTAATAACCCGTGGTGAATGTATCAAGAAAATAGTTTAAACAAAACAGCGGTGAACAAATCGCGCACGCGCGAATTGAAGCAAACGGCAGACGGTTCATTCACGTTGTTTATTCCGGAAGTGGAAGAGACGTATCACAGCACGCACGGCGCGGTGCAAGAATCTATGCATGTCTTTATTGAAAACGGATTGAAGGCCTGCGACAATGCTGTGATTCGCATTTTGGAAGTGGGATTGGGAACAGGATTGAATGCTCTGTTAACCCTTCAACATACAACCAAAAAAATCGAATACTGCGCATTAGAGCCTTATCCGTTATCGAAAGAAATTTTGAATGAACTAGCCGCGAGTCGAATGGATCAATTCGAAATGAAATTTCATTCTTCAAATTCGGGTGAATTGATTTCCATTCAAGAAAATTTTTCATTTGTTCGCATGGAAGTGGGGTTGGAAGAATTTCAAACCGAACAGAAATTCGATGTCATTTATTACGATGCCTTTGGTCCGCGTGTTGAGCCTGGCTTGTGGACTCCGGAGCGCATGCAGCAGTGTTTCGATTTGTTGAATGAAGGCGGCATCTTCGTCACCTATTGCGCGAAAGGGGAAGTGCG
>JBDLUS010000144.1:0-3437 GCA_039805165.1 Bacteroidota bacterium
ATGCACCTGTTTCGCGTCTGAAAGTATTCGCGTTCGGCCTTAACTGTTGGTGCTAATTCTGAAAACACCAAACCATTCTCCTCAATTCGACGAACCAACTTCTTGTTTTCTTTCGGATAAATATTCTCGTGCCCGTTGGCAATGCACGCCCACGTGACCATGTTGTTCTCCAACGCAGACGAATGAGCTTGCGCGTCTATGCCCAAAGCCAAACCACTGATGACAACGACATCCAATTCACGCAACGAGGCAATGAGTTCGTTGCAGAAAGATCTTCCATAGGCTGTTGCATTTCGGGTTCCCACAATGCCAATGGTGCGCAAAGGATTTACCTCCGCAATGCCCCGCTTAAAGAGATAAACGGGTGCATCGTCGAAGTACTTCAATCGCTTGGGAAATTGCTCGCACTCGAAACTTACTATTTCAATTTTATGTTGAAGGGCATCGTTCATCTCGCGCTCGGCCTTCTTCAGAAATTCAGTTTGCTTAGTTGTGTCGAAAGAAAATCGAATGGGTAACTCCCACTTCGAAACAGGTGTGCGAAAAGCAATCTCGGCTGAACCGAATTTTTCAATGAGTTTTCGAAAACGAATGGGACCCAAATGCGGCACATTGGAAAGTGCCAGTGTATACAAAAGTTGTTGCGCATTATTCATGCGCACAAAATTCATGAAAGGCGTTGAACACCTTCACAAACACTTATGCCATAAAAGAGAATATTATTTCTGCTGAATGAACAACTCGATAGCCTTACTCATGCTTGGCGCCTTGGGGTTCGGTGCCATAACATCTATACGAAGCTTCGCGTTTTCAACTGCCTGCGCAGTGGTTTGTCCGAACACAGCAATCTTCGTTGTATTCTGTTTGAACTTTGGGAAGTTCTTGAACAACGATTCTATATCTGAAGGAGAGAAGAATACGAGCATATCGTATTTCACATCGGCCAAATCACTCAAATCGCTACATACCGTCTTGTACATAACTGCTTTCGAGAAATCGATTTTTTCTTTCGTTAAAATCTCAGGAATACTTGGCTTCAACATATCTGAACAAGGAAGCATAAACTTCTCCGTTTTGTGCTTCTTTACAAAATCCATAATCTCTGCAAACGTTCCGTTTCCGTAGAAAATTTTACGCTTTCTAAACTGGGTATATTTCTGCAAGTAAAAAGCAATGGCCTCACTCAAACAAAAATATTTCGTTGCGTCTGAAACGGTAATACGTAATTCTTTCGCTAAACGGAAATAATGATCCACTGCATTTCTGCTTGTGAACAACACGGAAGGATGCTCTGCGAAATCTACACGTTGCTGACGAAAGTCTTGCCCACTAACGCCTTCAACATGAACGAAAGGACGATAATCAATTTTTAACTTATGCTTTTTCGCAAGATCTACGTACGGGTTTTTGTCGGACCCTGGATCTTGTTGCGTAATTAAAATTGTTTTAATTTTCTCTGCCATCTCTGAAGGTTGAGGATGTCCTCTAAAAAACGTTTAGCCAAATTATTTTCGAAAGCACTGCCCAAGGCAAAACTTCGAAGGTGCAAAGGTAAAAAAAGATATAGAAAAATGGTACTCCCATTTGCATTGCTGAAAACATTGCTTGCAGCGTACTTAAAAAGGGTACAGTCACCAACAATACCATTGACAAGTTCAAAGCAATTTCACTTACACTTCCGGTAGAATAAACTGCCAAAAGCAAAGGAACTGTTAACGCAAGCACCGCGAACCTTGAAGTTAACGCCAAGTATTTGTTGTAATCATCCAAAGCGGTTGAAGCACCTGCAGTTATGAAAGCAACTACCCAAGTCATTAACCATTTGATTCCAAAAAGAAAAATAACCAGTGCTACGCAAACCAAAAACTGATAAAAAGGAAGCAGCGTGAATGTTTCTGCGAAATATTTCTTGCTCACTAAAGTCAGCACCAAGCCTCCCATTAGAAAAAAGCAAATCAACATTCCAAAATTCTTCCACCCGTGTCCCTCTCTTCGGTCTTCTTGTTTGAAAAATCTTCTGCTTAATACCGAACGGAAAATAGCACGCAAGACCGTATTGTCGCGGTTTACCCACGCAATAACTCCCAACGCAAAGACGAAGATGAGTAACATCCAGTCTTCAGAAAGTTGATTGGCTATGCGAACGGTTGGATTCATTAACGAATCATTTTCAAGAATCCGATTTCACCCTCAGTAAGTGGTCTGTATCTTCCTCTTGTTAATTCCTTTTTCGTTAAACCAGCATACATCACGCGATCCAATTTCACTACAGTATAACCGAAGTGTTCGAACATGCGACGTACGATTCTATTTCTTCCGCTGTGGATACGAATACCTACTTGCTTCTTCGCATTAACGCCTTCCACATACTCAATCTCATCTGCCTTAATGAATCCATCGTCTAAGACAAATCCTTCACGCATTTGATCAATGTGTTCCGATCTAACTTTCTGATCGGTTTCTACGTGATACAATTTCGGGAATTCATGCTTCGGATGCATTAAGCGTTTCGCTAACTCACCGTCGTTGGTAAACAACAACAACCCTGTGGTTGCGCGGTCTAATCTTCCAACCGGATAAATGCGTTCAACACATGCGTCTTTCACCAAATCCATTACCGTTCTTCTTCCTTCCGGATCTTCCATAGTGGTTAAGAATCCTTTTGGTTTATTCAATAAGAAGTAACGTAGTTTTTCTGGACGAAGAACTGCATCGTCGTATTTCACGACATCGTTTTTCGGATCGATCTTCAATCCTAATTCTTTCACCACAACACCGTTCACGTTAACCAAACCAAGTTCAATCAATTGATCGGCCTCTCTTCTCGATGCAATACCTGCGTTACTTAAGAACTTATTCAAACGAATTAATCCTTCACGCTCGGTCTTGCTTATGTATGCTTTCTCAGGAACGAACTCTTTGTGAAGTCCGCCACTTTTTTCCTTCTTCTTCTCTTCTTTTATACGCTCACGTGCGTTTGAACGATATGGCTTCGGCGCATCTTCGTCGCGAACAAATTTCTTTGGCGCTTCCGTGCGTTTTGGTCTTGAGCCCAATACATTCTTCCCTCTATCGTGACGGCTTGTATCCTTTGGCGCTTTTGCTGGACGCTCTGGACGTGCAGCGGCTTTAGGTTCTGGGCGTTCAGCGTTGAAACGACTCTCGTTTCTTCCACCTTGACGGTTTGAACGTCCACCACCAGTTGGTCTTGAGCTTGCGCTTCCTCTTCCACCTTCACTTCTTCCCTCGCCGCGTGCTGCGCGATCTGAATAAGATGAACGTTCTGGTCGCTCGGTGCGTTCTGGTCTTGCAGACCCTGAGCGCGTTGGGCGTTCTGGACGTGAAGATCCTCCACGTGTTGGACGGTCGGGACGTGCAGAGCTTGGGCGTTCAGGACGCTCCGATCTCGACGAACTCGAGCGTTCAGGACGTGCTCC
>JBDLUS010000145.1:0-5077 GCA_039805165.1 Bacteroidota bacterium
CCTGTTGTGCGTGCTAAATTTTGCAAACTGTCTTCCAACAACTGCACTTCGTTCGCAGCCAACATGCCTGTTCCATCGTAGACCAATCTGCGATCATCTTTTTGAGGAAAACAATCTTGCGCTTGTGTGTTGGAGTATAATCCAAGAAAGACAACGACAAGAAAGAACTTAACGGCTGACTTTATTGCTAATTTCATTGATGTCGTTTTCTTGATATGGGAAATTTGATTTTAATGCAGAAGCAATGTTGCGGAAGCAGTTGCCTATTCCTTGGGCATATTGATTCATTTTAAAATCGTTGATTAAGGTTGAAAGCGTTTCTGACAGGAACTGTTCCGACAAATGCGCTTTCGCTCCGGCGTCTGCAAGGATAGAGACTTTACGGTCGTTCACGCTCACATACAACAGAACTGCATTTCGTTGCTCTGTTTTATGCAATTCCAATTCAGAAAAAACGAAAGCTGCTCGATCCAGCACGTTCTCGTTGCACACTTCTTCAATGTGCAATTTGAATTCTGCTGAAGTGAGCAGCTCTGCTTCTTCAATAGATTTCTCAACTAATCGAGAGAAATCATCTTCGAAGAAAAAAGCCATTATTCGAAACTTACTTTTGGAGCGTTTTCACTTCCAGCATCAGCTTCAAACATCTTGCGAACCTTGAACTCTTCATCGTCGTTGCCAACCAATCCAAGCGCTTTGTGTTTCCAGAAACCTCTAACATAACTGTTGAATTCCTTTACAGCTTCATTATAAAGATCGCGTTCAGTCTTCACTTGATTCTCTGTTCCTTCAAGCTGCGCTTGAAGCATTCCAAAGTTCTCAGTGCTGCGAATTTCAGGATACTTCTCGAATACCACTTGAATGTTGCGGTTGATAATGCTTCCTTGTTGCTGAATTTCTTCAGGAGTAGTGGCGCTCTTAATACCAGCACGCGCATTCGTCACTTCCATTAAAATTTTCTCTTCATTGGCAGCAGCACCTTTAACGGTAGCAACCAATTGCGGTACTAAGTCGGCACGACGTTGATAGGCTGTTTGCACATTCGCCCATTTCTCGTTCACCGCTTCTTGCTTCTCTACAGCTCCGCTGTATACGCTTGTTCCGTATAGGTAGAAAATTCCAAAACTTACAACTATTACTCCGACTACTGCGAGCAGAGCGATTAACACTTTATTTGATTTCATTTCTTTTTATTGTTGAACGAAGGTGTTCTTTTTTTTCTTGTTAAGCAAATTATTTATTGAGTGCTTCAAAATTGGCTTGAATGAACTTGGTCAATTCGGCCCCTTTCAAAATACCTTTTGAAAGCATAGCCAATTGAACCGCTTGCTGCGCAAGGCCCTTGCCCAATTCTTTGTCGGCATTGATCTTTTGCATTAACGGATGGTTCGAATTCACAACAATGGTGTAACTATCTGGAAGTTCTCCGTAGAAGTTCATTCCTCCGCCTCCGCCCAAAGCACTTTGCTCCTTCATGCGACGCATGAATTCGTTTTGCGTTATAGTAACAGGTGCTTCCGTTGAAGACATGTTTTCAAAACTCACGTTGAAAGATTTTGTATCCAAGTTCTCTTCGAACAAAGGCTTCAATGCTGTTTTTTCCTCTTCGGTAAGAAGTGATGCCGAGTTTTCTTCTTTCTCAATCAACTTATCTAACACATCGCTATCCACACGCTTGAACTTCAACGTTTGGTCTTTCGATTCCAATTGCGAAATCAAATGCGGCGTCAATGGCGAGTTCATTTCAACCACTACATATCCACGGTCTTTTGCAGAAGCAATGAATGAATCTTGCGCTTGGCTATCGTTGCTGTATAGCACCACAGTGTTGCCACTCTTATCTTTTTGAAGCACGTCAACTTTCGCTTTCAATTCTTCCAAATTGAAATATTCATTTTCAGTTGTTTTGAAAAGATTGAAGTTCACAGCCTTTTCGTTGAACTTCTCTTCAGACAACATTCCATAATGAATGAACACAGAGATATCGTCCCATTTCGATTCGAAATCTTTGCGATCTCCGTTGAACATGCTGTTCAACTTATCTGCAACTTTCTTTGTAATGTGCGCAGAAATCTTCTTCACATTTCCGTCTTCCTGCAAATAGCTGCGCGACACGTTTAACGGGATGTCTGGAGAATCGATAACACCGTGCAGCAACGTTAAGAAGTCTGGAAGAATATTCTTCACTTCATCGGTGATGAATACTTGATTGCTATACAACTGAACTTTGTTTCGGTTGTTTTCCATGTTCGCCTTCAACTTAGGGAAGAATAATATTCCGGTTAGGTTGAAGGGATAATCTACGTTTACGTGAATATGGAACAACGGATCTTCGAAGGAATACGGATACAGTTCGCGGTAGAATTTATCGTAATCTTCTTGTTGAAGATCGGCTGGTTTCTTTGTCCAAAGCGGAGTGGTTGAATTGATGATGTTGTCAACGGTTGATTCAACACGCTTGGCATTTCCTTTGTCGTCTTTCTCTCCGCTTGGGTCGTCGATGTATTCTGTTTTCGTCCCGAAAACAATTTCAACCGGCATAAAGCGACAATACTTATTTAAGATGCCTTCTAAACGAGACTTTTCAGAAAACTCAGTTGAATCGTCTGCAATGTGTAAAACGATATCGGTACCGAAAGTATCTTTCTCCACTGTTTCCATGGTGAAGTTCGGCGACCCGTCGCACACCCATTTAACGGCAGGCGCATCTTTTCTCGATTTCGAAATAATTTCTACTTCTTTCGCCACCATAAATGCGGAATAGAATCCTAATCCGAAGTGACCAATAATTTGTGCGTCTTTGTATTTGCTTACGAATTCTTCAGCACCGCTGAAGGCGATTTGATTGATGTATTTATCTACCTCTTCTTCCGACATCCCTACTCCATTGTCGCGAATGGTAATGGTCTTGTCTGCTTCATTCAAGATAACTTCTACTCTGTAGTTCTCTGCACCTTCTTTAAGTTCTCCGAGGCTACCTAATGTTTTTGATTTTTGACACGCATCCACTGCGTTGCTCACTAATTCACGTAAAAAGATCTCGTGATCTGAATACAAGAATTTTTTAATAATGGGAAAAATGTTTTCGGTTTGAACTGAAATATTTCCTTGTCTCATAGTTTGATAATTTTTGCACGCCCATTCAAGCAATATGCCACGCGCGGCATTCCGACAACCTGTCAGCGAACACTGACAAATAAAAAAGGGGCCGATTGCTCGGCCCCTTTTACTCTGCTAAAAAGTCTCTTAGCGAATTACGATGCGTGAAGATGATGCTTTACCATCTTTCACCATTTGCAATTCATAGATACCAGGAGCGATACCGTTAAGGTTAAGCTCTATGTTTTGTGTTCCTGTGCTTACAGTAACTTGATTCGCTTGAACCATTTTACCAACTGCATCAATTAAGTTCACGTTCATTGCACCGCCTTTTGTGCTGTTCAAACGAACAGTCAAGTGGTCAGTAGCAGGATTTGGGAATACAACTACGTTAGAGATTGTCTCCAATTCTTCAACACTAACAATTGAAACAACCACCTCTTCTCTTGGACTAGGACAGTCGAAAGATGGCGTGTGAGCATGCCAGTCATAGAAGAAATAGTAGTAGTTATCTCCATCTTGGTTTTGATTACCATTTGTAACAGTGGTACCGGTGATGCTTATTAAACCATTCACATCATATGGGTAATCAAAAGGAGTAGCAGTAGTAATATCACGATCTCTCCACAATCCAGGATTACCAGTTGAAGTGCGCAAGCCGTATCCGTTTCCAGCAGGAATGAAGAAGTTCAGTGCTATGTAAGAATCTCCGTTTGGAATATTTACATCTGCAGTAGCGACAACCATTAAGTTAGCATCAACTACTTGAATCGTGCGAACACCAGAAGCGTTTGAATAAACAAAAACGCTGTCCAGAATAACGTCTTCCAATGCATCGAACTTATTGAAGTTGGTTGGGGTGTTAGCGAAATATGCGCCGCTCGCAGCATCATATGTTGATTTTCCACCATTTCCCTCAGCCCCACCGAATGTAGCAACGTCTTCAACCCAGAAAGAAGTTGGAGATGAAGTAATTGCAGGCGTTGTAAATGTAGCACCTGTTCCAATTGGAGAACCTCCAGTTGCAACGTCATACCACTGAAGGTTAGTACCTGTAGCCGTTAAATCGGCAGTTACTCCAGTTACACCGATATTCACATCAACAGCGGTTGGAGCTGCAGGAGCGTCGTAAACGACAACTGAAGTAATTGCAGAAGTAGCGAATCCACAACCGCCTTCAACTTGAACTGTATATTCTCCTGGTAAAGCCGCATTGATTGTTTGCGTTTCTTCTCCGTTGCTCCACAAGTAGCTAGCACCTTCAGAAGCTGTCAATTGAACAGACGAACCTTCACAGAAATCAAGTGCACCTACTACAGCAATTGTTGGCGTTTGAACATCTGAGTTAACGGCAACAGTAATTGCGTTTGAGTTTCCTGCACATCCGTTTGCATCGTATGCAATAGCCGTATACAAACCTGGCTCACTAACAGTGATTGTGTTTGTAGTAGCACCATTGCTCCAAATGAAGCTGCTTCCATTTGCAGAAGCGGTAAGATCTACTGACTGTCCAACACACAATTGAGTGTTTCCACCTGCAGTAATTGAAGCAATTGGAGCAGTGCAATCAACTTCAACAAAGTTGTGGTATTGATCAATACTAGGGTTTGTAATTACTTGAGTTCCACCTGCAGGCCAATGAATGATAGCGTAGTCGATAGAAGTTTCAGAACCAATACCGAAGTTTAATATGTTAGAGTTGGTAATACCGTAGCTCACACCTGAACGAACTTCACGAACTTGAGTTCCCCATGCTCCGTGAATTTCAACAACAGCACCTACAGCGTTTGTGTTAGACATTACACCTTCTAAATGGAAACCTACCCAATGGTTGTTGTTTCCACCGTTAATTTGAAGACGGTCAGCAACGTTACTTGGTGTTACATAACCGTTAGAGTTACCGTAACCAGCATATACGTCAACAAAACCATCGTTGTTCAAATCACCCAAACCGAAACCGTGCATGGTTTGTGGGTTG
>JBDLUS010000146.1:0-5285 GCA_039805165.1 Bacteroidota bacterium
CTTCCTTGAACTACAATTTTCGTTTCGGCTTGAGGAAGATCTACGGTTATGTCTTTTTCGCATCCCACAAAAAGTAGAACGCTCGCTACAACAACACCAATAATACCTACCTGTTTTTTCATGTGTGCAAAATTACAATCAATTCCTTCCGACAATAAAAATATTTTGGTGTCGTTTTTGTTCAAATTGGATTCAAATTATTTTTACAAATTCAAAAATAAAAAGTATGAGAAAGAGTCTAGTCACTTTTGCTGCAGCCTTCGCTGGCGGTCTTATTTCCATGGCTGCATACCATTTTGTAGTTAAACCAAACACTTCGCAATTCGCATGGAATAACAATGTTCCTGGAGCGTTCGCCAATTATTCCGGAATGCCAGGTGCAGGCGGAGATTTCGTGGTTGCTGCAGAACGAACGGTGAATTCTGTAGTTCACGTCAAAACAGAAATTAAAACGCAATCGTATGATCCTTGGGGCGGATTCTTCGGATATCAGCAACAGCCTCAAACACAAATGGCATCTGGTTCGGGTGTCATTATTTCAGCAGATGGATACATTATCACGAACAATCATGTCATAGATGGTGCGGAAAAAGTGACAGTCACTTTAAACAACAATAAAAATTACGAGGCTACTTTGGTTGGAAAGGATCCGAGTTCAGATATAGCCGTATTGAAAATAGATGAGTCTAATCTTCCGGCAATTGCATGGGGAAACAGCGACGCGGTGCACATTGGTCAATGGGTGCTTGCTGTCGGAAATCCTTTTGAGTTAACGTCTACCGTTACAGCTGGTATTGTAAGCGCCAAAGGAAGAAACATTAACATTATTGGTGAAGGAAAAGGTTCTGAAGTTCTTCCCGTTGAATCATTCATTCAGACCGATGCTGCTGTGAACCCTGGCAATAGCGGCGGAGCGCTCGTGAATACGAACGGAGAACTGATTGGAATCAATACCGCTATCGCTTCGCGCACAGGATCATACGCGGGTTATTCATTCGCAATTCCAGCATCCATTGCGAAGAAAGTTGCAGAAGACATTATTGAGTTTGGAAATGTGCAACGCGGTTTCTTAGGCGTTCAAATATCTGCGGTGACTGAAGAACAAGCGAAGGAAGCAGATTTGCCAGTTGTTTCAGGAGTATACGTAAACAACATAACAGCAGGGGGAGCGGCGGAATCTGCAGGACTGGAAGCAGGAGATATCATTCTTAAAGTGGCCGATTATCCTGTGTCAACGGTTCCTCAATTGCAAGAACAAATCAGCAAATTCAGACCAGGAAACAAAGTGAGCTTGGTTGTGTGGAGAAACGGAAAAGAGAAGAATTTCGATGTTGAATTGAAGAACAAGTCAGGCAAAGCCGAACTAGAGAATTTTGAAGAAATTGCGGCCGAAAGTATTTCGTCCTTGGGTGCCGAGTTTTCAGCTCCATCAGAAAGTGAATGCAAAGCCTTACGCATTCAAGGCGGAGCCAAGGTTGGTGTCCTCTCAACGGGGAAACTAAGAAGCGCAGGAGTGAAGACTGGGTTCATTGTTACGAAAGTTGATGGTGTTCAGGTGACTTCGCCAGAGCAACTTCAAACGTTGTTGAAATCGAAATCTGGTGGAATTTTGTTGGAAGGAGTTTACCCCAACGGAACCAGAGCCTACTACGGCTTCGGGATTTAATAACTGAATTTAATTGATTGAAATCAGCCCCGTTCGTTCAAAACGGGGCTGATTTTTTTGTGCTAGTTCATTCGCTTGAACTATCTTTGCAGCGTCTTGAAAAAATGATTTTCAAGAATAAAAAATCAACTCATTTAAATTATTTTTATGTCAAACAAACCCTTGTCAAACGACACTTACAGCAATGAACTGGCGGTGTATGTGAACCAAGAAAAAGCAGCAGTAGACCTCGCTCACATGGTCGGTAAGTTGCTTTTCGAAAAATCAATCGAATTGGTGCTTTTCCGCAATCATCTTGCAGATACGCGCATCACTGAAATTCTTCGCTTGCACAAGTATGCGGCTGAAGTAGTGGGTAAACCAATCAGCGTTTTTCATACAGCTGAATTGGCTACGGAATTGTATAACATGGACATTGCTCCAGCGAAAATAGATATTGGAAAATTAGCAAGCGAGTGGTCTGCTGCGCGCGAACACTTCAATTCACAAAGAGAATTTTTAGAAGATAAACTTCAGAATTTCACAGAAGAAGGAAAGGATATGGAGCCAAGAGACGTAGTCTTGTTTGGTTTCGGTCGTATCGGTCGCCTTGCTGCACGCGAATTGGTGCGTCAAGCAGGTAGCGGACAACAACTTCGTCTTCGTGCTATTGTTACCCGTGAAGACGACGATTTGTCAATTAAAAAACGTGCTGGCCTTTTCGAAAACGATTCGGTTCACGGAAGATTCAAAGGAACAGTAGACGTTGATTATGAAAACAAATGTCTAATCGTAAACGGTCAACGTATATACATGATCGCGGCCAAAGATCCAAGTGCTGTGGACTACACTGCATACGGAATCAAAGATGCTTTGTTAATCGACAACACGGGTGTTTTCAAAGATCGCGAAGCATTAAGCATTCACTTGAAAGCGAAAGGTATTAGCAAGGTTCTTTTGACTGCGCCGGGTAAAGAAGTTCCGAACATTGTTTACGGAATCAATCACCGCGATTTAGATATCGAGAGTGAAACAATCTTCTCTGCAGCGAGCTGCACAACCAATGCAATTTCTCCTATTTTGAAAACCATCTTCGATGAATTTGGAATTGAAAAAGGACACATTGAAACAGTTCATGCCTACACCAACGACCAAAATTTGTTGGACAACATGCACAAGAAAAGCCGTCGTGGTAGAAGTGCTGCTGTGAACATGGTAATCACTGAAACAGGCGCTGGTAAGGCGGTTACAAAGGTTATTCCTGCATTGGTAGACAAGTTGACTTCAAACGCGGTTCGCGTACCGACTCCGAACGGGTCGTTGGCAATCATTCACGTTTACACCGACAAAGCAACAACCATTGAAGAGGTGAATGCAACAGTGCGTAAGGCTGCATTGGAAGGCGATTTAGTAAATCAAATTTTCTACAGCATTAGCGAAGAATTGGTTTCTAGCGATATCGTTGGAAACGATTGCTGCAGTGTTTATGATAGCCAAGCAACAATAGTTTCTAAAGATGGAAAAGGCATTGTGCTTTACGTGTGGTACGACAATGAATTCGGTTACACCAAACAAGTTATTCGTTTAGCGAAGTACGTTGCGAAAGTTCGTCGCAGTATGTATTATTAATGTTTTATGTTGAAGTAAAAAGGGCGGCCATTGGCCGCCCTTTTTTGTGTCTACTTTTTAGTCCGCTTTCGCGAAACGAATAAGACCAGCCCAACCACGGAACCTAGGAAAATTGGCACCTCCCAAGGCTTTTTGTTTTTGTCTGAATCTTTGTTTTGCATGAACGCTTCATTCGGATCCATGTCTGAATGTATGTAAGCTTCGTCTACTTGAATCTCACTCGGATCCATTGGCGAATTGTCAGACGGTAGAGCTTCACCCTTCAGCAAAGTATCATAGGGCTTATCCTTCATGAATGAAACAAATTCATTGATGTATTTATCGCTTCGATCATTCGGCTTAATTCCCGCAAGTGCATACAATTCATCCACTTCAACTTTTCTTCTTGAACGCAAAGACTCTAAATATGTTTGAGCCTCATCACAGTCAAACGGCCCGCCAGCAGGGTGAGTTAGAATGTATCGCGCTTGAAAGTTTTCAGTATTCGGAGTAATCTGAAAGGTTAAATCGGCAGGGAATTTCGCATTGCTGTAACGAACATGGAGCCTTGTGAAGAATACTGGCGACGGAGAATTCCAACCAGCCCACCAGACGCCTGCTTCAGCGAAGTCGTTGTATATAGGCGGATTCCCAACGCAAGGATCGCATTTCATTCCGCCCCAACTTGGAGTCACGTTCCATGCATATTCCAATATAACGGCATTCTTTCCTTCACGAGAATATGCTCGCGTGAATAGGTTTTTGTAGAACTCTCCAAAGATGTCTTTCGTGTACAACGGAATGTTGCGGTCCGTCGGCACTTTCACAGTTCTGTAGTTCGTACATTCAACACGTCCCGCTTTCGTGAAGGCATACACAATCATGTCTTGCTCGCCAGTGCTGTTAGCCATTCCAAGACGAATAGGCAACATAAATTTCGGGTGATCGAAGTTGATTTGAATCGGACGCAAGTAGTCGAATCCGGTGTTCTTCTGGTTGTCTAAATTCACCTTCACCACAAAGAATTTCATGTTGCTTTTGATGTAAGGCTCAAGCACACTTTCTGCGGTAGATGGAATTTTATATCCTTCCTGAATCAAGTAGTTTTTCAATCCCGTACTTTCTTTCGCAGAAAGCAATGCGATGTCGTACTCTCCAACGGTGTATTCCGCTTCAATGGTCACGTTGAATTTTTCTTCAACCATGTCGTACATCACTCGACTGCCAGCATTTGTCGAGGTCACCATCGTACTCCAGTTTGCTTCGTCTAATGGTATGGCTTGATAGCAAGGGTTTGAGTCGTAATACTCCACCAAACGCGGGGAAGAGTAGGCGTCAAGTGTTTCAAATATTCGGCGGTCAACGACTTTGATATCGCCTTCTTGAAGCACAACAGGTACAGGAACAACCATGGCGAAATCGCGCACGTCGCCTTTGAAGTCATTCGACATGGTAATGGAGGTGCGCGTTCCGTCGCGAACCAAAATAATTTCGCTCTTGTTGTTGAATAATGTTGCGTCTGCTTTCGCGACATAAAATCCGCAGAACGAATAAGCGTTCACGCTAGAGAGAAGCACCAACAGTGCTGCTGCCTTAATAAGCAATCTTTGAGTCATGGTTGAATTGTTTTTGTGATGAATGAATCCAGTTAAATGTTTCGCTAGGGAAAAACTTGTTTAGTAATGGTGTCAATGGAGTGAAGCAAACCAAGGCCCAGAGCGGCGCTCCTGTGACGAAGTAGAAATTTGTGAGGTAGAATGAAGTGAACGCCACAGCCATCGTCCATACAATTCGAACCAATCGATTCGTTGGAATCGTCATGGGATCGGTGATCATGAAAAGTGCAAACAGCCAGATGCTTCCCGAAGATAATTTGTGGAAAAGCACTTCCCAATTCCAGCCCAAATAGGCCATGGTTCGCATGTATTCAAGCGTGAAAAGTGTGGCTATGAAAATAAGTCCAGTGTCTATTCGCTTCACGCGTGAAAGCACCGCCAACCCTGCTGTTCCAATCACGAAGATGATGAGGGTG
>JBDLUS010000147.1:0-3556 GCA_039805165.1 Bacteroidota bacterium
TGTTTTTCACATTCAATCGTCCGCCTGTTACCAATTCGGGTTGAAGGTTAGCCACAATATCTACTCCATTGAAAATATAATCTCGAATAAGTTCAGCTCCTGTGGAAGGATTCGAGTTTGCTATTGCCATGAACGAGTTACAAGGAGCGGAATACAACAGTGCTATTGCACCGGCAACACAAGGACCAGCAAAGGAAGTTCCGGAAGTATTTCCGTAATTGTTATTTCCAGCCAAATAAACAGCTTCTCCGGGAGCTCCAATATCGATGGTTGTAATACCATAGCCACTGAATGTTCGAACGTCCGAACTATTGGTAGCTGTTACAGCAATCATATATTCACTCGGACATGCTGTTGGAAGATCTCCAACTACATCAACGTTTACGTTATTGTTTGCAGTAGAACCGCAAGAAAGAATTCCCGCTACTCCGAGGGTATCATACATGGCGCACCAAAGTGGCGCTTGCGAGGGTTGTCCGTTATCTGTTCCCCAGCTACTGTTGGTTGCAACAACGTATGCACCTTGAGTTCCGCCAGACAAGTTGTACATGCGGCGCATTTTAAGTGGGTATGTGTATGCTGCAATAACGTTTGCTTCAGAAATACCGCCCATGTCAACTTGCATGATTTTTACATTCCAGTTAACGCCGGTAATACCAATGCTGTTGTCTCCTTTTGCACCAATCATGCTGCTTACTTGCGTGCCGTGATTTCCTGCAGCAATTGCATCGCTGTTGGCAGTCATGTTCCAGCCGTCGATGTCATCGATGTATCCGTTGTTGTCGTCATCAATTCCATTTCCGTCTATTTCGTTGGTGTTGGTCCAGTGGTTTTCAATGATATCCGCTTGATCCCATTTAGCACCGCCGCCTTCAACTACGCACACTACGATTTCATCACCAAATGCAGTTAGTCCGCCTGTTGTAATGTCCCATGCTTCAGGCGTATCGATGTCATTGTCTGAAGCATCGTCGTGAAACCATTGTTGACCGTAAGAAGGGTCATTGGGAACAACGCGTTCGGCGAGTTTGTGATTGGCTTGAGCAAGTTGAATGCTCGAGCAGGTTGAGGCGAAACGAATAATTTCATTTAAGGAAACCAACTCTTCTTTGAACGTAAACAACCATGCGCGCATGATATCGCTCACTTCGTAGCTCGCTTTAATTTCCGGGAGTATTCCGAAATGTTGAGTCAACTCTTGCTCTGCTTGAGCAGCCGAGCAGCCTTTTTTTAGTTGAAGAATGAATTCATTATTCATTCGAGCTGCTTGTCCGAATAATGTTGTTGAAGCAACAAAAAAACTTACAAGAAAGAAAATCGATTTTGAGAATGAAATGTTGTGTGTCATGCTTAATTCTGATATTCCGTAAATATCGGAATGAAAGCATGAAACATCTTCACAGAAATGTCTTTTTTACGTGCGAAAATTAGGCTTCGTTTACAATTATACGCTTTACGCGTTGGGGAATACCTGTGAGCACTTCGTAGGCAATGGTGTCGCAGGCTTGTGCGTAATCGAGAATGGAGTGATCACCATTGAATACAATGGCTTCATCGCCTTCTTGTGCAGGGACTTCTGTGATGTCGACCATGGTGACGTCCATGCACACGCGTCCGACAACGGGACAGGCTTTTCCGTTAATGAAGACTTTTCCTTTTCCGTTGGAGAGAGATCTGCGGAAGCCATCTGCGTAGCCGATGGGAAGAACGGCGATTTTCATTTCTTGGTTGGAAGTGAATGTTCTTCCGTAACCAATGGTTTCATTCGGAAGCACAGACTTCACTTGCACGATACTGGTTTTTAGGCTTCCGACGTTGCGCAACATTTTTTGCTCTTCCTCAAAAGCCGATACCCCGTATAGTCCAATACCCAATCGAACCATGTTGAATTGCGCGTTTTTCCATCGCTGAATGCCGCCGGTATTTGCAGCGTGAAGAATGGGAGTATAGCCGAGGGCTTCTGAAATTTTCTTAGAACGATTTTCGAAATCGTCGATTTGATTCTGCGTGAAGGCGTCATGCGATTCGTCTTCAGAAGCCGCGAAATGAGTGAAGATGCTTGCTATCTCTATGTTTGAATGTTCTTGAAGTAATTCAATTAATTCTGAAGTTTCATTACTCTTGAAACCTAAACGGTTCATTCCAGTGTCTAGTTTCAAGTGAGCTTTGAATCTTTTTTCCGAATTGAATTCTTTTGCAGCTTTTGCAAATGCTTTGAATGATCTTATTGAAAATAATTCAGGTTCTAATCGGTGTTTGAAAAGCGGAGCAAAGTCCGTTACGTTCGGTTCCAAAACTAAAATCGGAAGTGAAATTCCAGCCTCGCGAAGTTGAACGCCTTCATCTGTATACGCCACGGCCAAAGCGTCAATGCCGCAATTGGCAAGGCACATAGCCACCTCAACAGCACCAATGCCGTATCCGTTTGCTTTCACCATACCCATAAGTTTTACTTCAGGGTGCAGTAAGGAGCGGAAGTAGTAGTAGTTATTTGCAAGAGCATTCATGTTCACTTCGAAAATGGTTTCTTGGTGCTGCTCTTGCAAAGCGCTTATGATTTTTTCAAATTGAAATTTGCGCGCTCCCTTTATTAACAAAGCGCTTGACTCGATTTTATTTGAAAGAAGAAACTCAATGAGAGCTTCTGTGTTTTCGAAACTTTTGAATGAATGAGGAAGAAGGTTTTTGTGTTGAAGGAATTGCTCTCCTACTGAATAAACCTCATCGATTTGAAATTCATTCATGAGTTCAGTTACTCGTTCAATCCAAATTTCATTCTTCATTCCACTTTGAAGAATATCTGAAATAATTACTCCGCGCTTGTGGGCTTGAACATTTGAATTGAAATGTTGAAGCGCTAATTTTAGCGAAGTGAGGTCATTGCTATAACCGTCGTTCAACAATTGAATTCCACCGATACCTTTCAGTTGCTGCATGCGCATTTCAACCGCCAGTAATTGTGGTGCTTTCTCTGAAAGTTGTTTCAACGAAAGTCCGAAGTGCAATGCTGTAGCGGCTGCTAGAGCGAAGTTGTCAATTGAAATATTATCGGTAAATGGAATTTCAGCATCGGCAACTTCCCCTTTCCAACTAAAAGAAACAATAGAATGCGATGAAGAAGAAGTGATTTTTTGAATGGAAAAATCATCGTCACTTTCTTTTCCAACACGAATTAATTTTCCTTGAAAATCAATATTAATTCCGGAAGGTGCAATAAGTGTTTCGCACGTTGGGAACAGCTTCATTTTTTCTTGAAGCAGTTCTTGTTGTGATTGGAAATTTTCTGCGTGAGCACTTCCCAAAAAAGTAAAGACTCCTGTTGTAGGTTGAATTACTTCTTGCAGTGTATTCATTTCATTCGGCAAGGAAATACCCGCTTCGAAAATACCCAGGTTGTGCATGGTCTCCAATTGCAAAACGGCTAATGGAACTCCAACTTGTGAGTTGAAACTTTTCGGGCTTCGAGCAATGCAAAAATCATCGGCAAGCAACTGATTGATCCATTCCTTCACAATGGTTTTGCCATTGCTTCCGGTAATGCCAATAATGGGAATGT
>JBDLUS010000148.1:0-19011 GCA_039805165.1 Bacteroidota bacterium
CAATTTCAATGTTTCGTTTTTTGAAATCGAGCGAAGGGATTTCATACAAAGCAAGTCGTTCATTGATTTTTCGAGAAGCTGGAATGCTTCGATTAAAAACCACTGCATGCTTCCCAATGGCGACAGGACCGTCGTTTCCGGCGGTGTTTAGCTTGGAGATAAGAGTACTCTTTCTGTTGAAGGAAACAAGATCGGTGTATGTTTTTCCTGTAACAGGTGAAACAGCAGAGTTACTGAAGTGACCATCGTTCGTGGTTGAATAATGAAGCACGCCGTTACAATAAAACGGGTAAACTTCATCTGCGAATTCATTGGCAAAGGCAGGTGTAATTCCTAAATGAAGTTGGGTCAATGTGGTGTCTGTAATGACTAACTTGCTTTGATGAAGGGCCACGGCTAAACGGACTTTGTCGTCATCGGAAAGGAATTCCGCAGGTACATGCTCATAAGCCTGGGCTGCACGTTGCATGTGTGCCAACTGAAATTCGGCATTCGCTAGAAGCAAATAAGATTTGGCGTCGGGCTCTTTGATAGAGCGCAAAACATTGACGCTTTCTGCGAATTGTTTTTCTAAATATAGTTCTTCCGCATATTTCAACTGAGAAGTTGTGCTGCACGCTTGAAGCAACAATCCAAATCCCAAAGCGGCGTAAATAAGTTTCTTCATGGATCAATAAAGTCGAGGTGAAAGATGAGTTCCTTTAGGCCCAATGGCATATCGGACAAACAACTCATGCGAGTTGTTTGCGTAGGTGGCCAAATCTGAAAGTGTATAATCGAATGCGTAGCCGACTTTCCAATTCGAATTGGCTTGTATCTCTAACATGGCAATCATACTGTTATCGGTGCGGTAGCCCAAACCAACGCCATATGTTTTCTTGTAATACACGTTTAAGTTGAAGTCAGCATTCATGGGCGCACCTTTAACGTATTTCACAAGCGCATTCGGCTTCAACGTAATCATCGGATTCAAATCATAGATGTATCCACCTTGAAGGTAAAAGTGCGGAGCTTCGAAGGCAGTTAGATTCAATTCGGTTGTATTCACGGAAAGAACATTTTTGCGGAAGTGAGGAATGGAAATTCCAGCGTACCAATTCTTAGCATAAGCAAATGCACCGGTTCCAAAATTGAAAGTCGTCTCTTTAATATTCGCACCGAACGCATTGTCAACACTACCGTCTATGCTGTGCTGCACGTCACCCAATCCAATGTTGTATTGGGAAAGGTTTAGTTGTAACCCGAAAGCTAAACGGAACGTTGGGAATTTCAAGTGATAACTTCCCGCCATACCTAATTGCAATCTTTTTGCAGCACCTATTTCATCGTTCGAAAGCGTTATTCCAGCACCCATTTGCTCATTGAAATAAGCTTTGTGCGCATTCGCAGTGAAGGTGCTTGGAGCACCGTTCATTCCAGTCCATTGCGAGCGGTAAAGGAGATTACTTTGAAGAGCAACATTGCTTCCGGCATAGGCAGGATTAATTCCCATAGGATTAAACATGTATGCAGAGGATTGCGGGTCTTGCTGAGCAAAAGCATTCAGCGAAAGAAGAGTCGCGGTTATCGTAAGGAGTTTGATGTAGTTTTTCATTATCTCCAAAGTGTTAAGTATCCAGATTTATCTGAAAGGGTTTCACTGAATTTCACAACGTAATAATAGGTTCCGGTTGGAAGATTTCCACCGTCCCAATCATTTTTGTAATTATCGGATTGATAAACCTTGTCTCCCCAAATGTTGAATATTTCAATCGAGTAGGTGAGTCCTGCGGGAACATTTTCAATTTCGAAAACATCGTTTGTTCCATCTCCATTCGGAGAGAAGCCTTCAGGAATGAACAGGTCGCAAGGGTCAACATCCAAGTAATCTGGAACGCCATCGTAATCGCAATCGTCGGGTGAAATTCCATCTTGATTGAAATCAATTTCATCAATGGTTAGCCATTGGTCGTTGTCGTCGTTGGTGTCAATGAAATTGAACTTTCCATCATCATCGGTATCATCAGGACCAACACCGTCTCCGTTTATATCGTTTTCAAATTCATCTAACAGCGTGTCATCATCGCTATCCAAATCTTGGAAGTTCGGCGTGCCGTCTTGATCGTAGTCATCGGCTGGTATGCCGTCGGGTTCGATACTGTCTTCTAAACCGTTTCCGTTTGTGTCGGTAATAGCTCCGTTTCCGATGGTGCCGTTGCCATCTGGATCTTCTCCAAGGTTTTCAATGACATCAAAAATTCCATCATTATCTGAATCCAAATCTTCGGTGTCTGGAATTCCATCTACATCAGTATCTCCATCATTCGAAGCTGTCAAGCTCTCTGTTTCATCTGTAATGCCATCGTTGTCATCGTCGAGGTCATTCAAGTTGTTCACACCATCCACATCGGGATCTGCGCACAATCCTTCCGTTAGATTCTCATCAATTTCCGAATTGCAATTATCATCAATGTTATTACAGATCTCGGTTGCATTCGGATTCACAAGTGAGTCGCTTCCATCGCAGTCAACAGGTCCTCCAGTGAAAAGAAGATATCCGTTCGGCATACTGCAAGAAATAGAGTCGGTGCCAACATCACCGAAATCATCTCCGTCTAAATCCGCCAAGTATGTTTCAAATACAAGTCCGTCATCAATGCTTCCGTTGCAATCATCATCGATTTGATTACAGATTTCAGTTGCAGTTGGATTAACTAACGGATTCGTGTCATTGCAATCAGTAGTGTCTGCTGTGTATCCTGAAGGTTGGGTACAAGCTGAAATGAAGTTGTTAATGTCACCGAAAGAATCTCCATCCAAATCTGCGTAATAAACTTGCGTAACACCTTCGTCGATTTGCGCATTGCAATTGTCATCGAGCTGATTGCATAGTTCCGGCAAAGCTGGACTAACTAATGCTGTTGTGTCATTGCAATCACCACCGAAAGTTGTAAATCCATTTGGAGCGGAACACGCTTGTATAGATGTGTTTGAATTTCCGAATCCGTCGTTGTCAAAATCGGGATAGAATGTTATGAGAACGCCCTCGTCAATTTGAATGTTGCAGTTGTCATCTATGTTGTTACAAATTTCAGGAGCAAGTGGATTAACAAAAATTGAAGCGTCGTTGCAATCAGCATTGTTCGAAACAAATCCGGCAGGAGCTGTGCATCCAATCACGAAAATGTTTCCACCAAACGTATCACCGTCTGCATCGAGATAAAAGGCGAGTTGAACACCTTCATCAATTAGCGTATTGCAATTGTCGTCGATGGTGTTACACAATTCTGATGCAATCGGATTGGTGCTGAACGACGTATCGTTGCAATCGGCACTGTTCACGACATAACCGGCAGGAGGAGTGCAACCTGTTGCGGTGATGTTAATGTTTCCGAAACCATCTGAATCCGCATCGAGATAAAAGACAGAAGTAGCGTTTTCATCAACAATCAAATCACAGTCGTCATCTTGAAGGTTACAAATTTCAATTGCTCCTGGATAAGCCACCGCACTGATGTCATTGCAATCGGTGTTGTCGTTCGTATAGCCAAGAGGAGCAGAACAAGCGAGTATAGTTACATTTCCATTTCCGAATCCGTCGTTGTCGAAATCTGCGAAGAACACTTCTTGAACGCCTTCATCAACGAGTCCGTTGCAGTTGTCGTCTAAGAGATTGCACACTTCTGTTCCGAGTGAAGAAATTGTATTGTTATTGTCGTCACAGTCCGTGCTATTTGAGACGTAGCCGAATGGAAGGGTGCAAAAAGAAATGGTGCTATTTGGATTACCAAAGGAATCTCCATCGGCATCTTCATAATAGATATTGAATTGAATGTTCTCATCAACTTGGTTGTTACAGTTGTCATCTATACTGTTACAGATCTCAATGGCCCCGGGCTGAACATAATCGTCGCTATCATCGCAATCGGTTGCGTTTGTTACGTACCCAGCAGGAAGTGTGCAGGCTAAGATTGTATTTGAAGGAGAACCATAAGTGTCTAGGTCAGAGTCTGCGTAAAATTCCAACTGCACTCCTTCGTCAATGAAACCGTTACAGTTTTCATCTTGAAGATTACAGATTTCAGAAATACTCGGATTGAATCCTGCGTTGTTGTCGTTGCAATCACTGCTATTCAGTACGAATCCATTAGGTTGTGTGCAGGCCAATGTGAATACTCCAGGGTTTCCGTAATTGTCGTTGTCATTATCGGCATAAAAAGCCAATTGAACACCTTCGTCTATTTGACCGTTACAGTTTTCATCGGCAAGGTTACAGATTTCGGCAGCTCCAGGATAAATGCCTGAATTACTATCGTTGCAATCAATACTGTTTGCAGAGTATCCGTTGGGTTGAGAGCACGCTTGTGTGGTCACACTGCTAGTTCCAAACGAATCTCCGTCGGCGTCTAAGTAATAGGTGTTTAGTGCGCCTTCATCCACAAGGGTGTTGCAATTGTCATCCAACAAATTACAAAGCTCAGATGCATTTGGATTGATTGAAGCAATGTTGTCGTTGCAATCGGTTGAGTTGTTTGCATACCCTGCAGGAGCTGAACATGCGAGAATTGTTGGTGAGACTCCTCCGAATCCATCCCCATCTTGATCGGCATAAAACAAAACTTGAACACCTTCATCTATCAGTCCATTGCAATTATCATCGAGTAAATTACAAAGCTCTGTTCCATTTGGATTTACAAATGAAAGGTTGTCGTTGCAGTCTGTATTGTCAATGACATATCCCAATGGTTGAATGCATGCGTTCAAAGGAGCGAGCGGATTTCCGAATGTGTCATTGTCACTGTCGGCGAAATAGGTTTGCACAACCAAACCGTCGTCGATTTGATTGTTACAGTTGTCATCGAGTGCGTTACACAATTCAGTAGCACCTGGGAATGCAGATGCGCTGTTGTCATTGCAATCTAAGTCGTTGGTTACATACCCGGCAGGCAATGTACACGCATAAATGTTTTGAGAATTTGAGCCAAATGCATCTCCATCAGCATCGAGGAAGTATAAATTCTGAACACCTTCATCAACGGCTCCGTTACAGTTATCATCGATTTGATTACAAATTTCTGTTGCCCCGGGATATACTTCCGAAGAGCTGTCGTTGCAATCATTGAAGTTACTTACATAACCTGCAGGAGCTATACATCCGGAAGTTGTTTCGTTGATATCTCCGAAGCCATCTAGATCTGAATCCGCGTAATAGGTATTCAAAACGCCTTCATCAATGAGTGTATTGCAATTATCGTCGATGTTGTTGCAGAGTTCAACCACGCCTGGACGAATGGTTGCATTGTTGTCGTTGCAGTCTGTTGCGTTGATAACATAACCAGCTGGGGGAGAACAAGCCAATATACTTGAAAGTGCGTTTCCAAAACCGTCGCTATCGGCATCTGCATAATAGGCAATTTGAACTCCTTCGTCAATGAACGTATCGCAATCATCATCGATTCCGTTACAAATTTCATTGGCATTCGGATAAACGAAGTTGTTCGCGTCGTTACAATCACTATTGTTGGAAACATATCCCACGGGGTTCGTGCACGATAAAACGGGGAACGCAGCATTTCCAAAAAAGTCGTTGTCAGAATCTAAGTAAAATACATTCTGTACTCCCTCATCAATGGCTGTGTTACAGTTGTCGTCTGTTCCATTACATATTTCCGAGGCACTTGGATAAATTGTAGGATTTGAATCGTTGCAATCGGTAGGATTAGTAACGTAGCCATTTGGCTGAGCACATGCAATAGTAGTATTGATCAAATTCCCGGCACCATCTCCATCTAGATCCGCATAGTAGGTAATAAATAAAAGACCTTCATCAATAGAAGTGTTACAATTGTCATCGATGTTGTTGCAGATTTCTGTTCCAGAAGGGTAAATATTCTGATTGTTGTCGTTACAATCTAAATTGTTTGTCACATATCCATTAGGGGGCGTGCAAGCCAAAATTGTACTCATTGAATTGCCGTAGGTGTCGGTATCAGCATCCGCGTAGAACAATTGTTGAACCCCTTCATCTGTTTGGTTGTTGCAGTTGTCGTCAATCTGATTACACAATTCAGCCGTTCCCGGGTTGATATTAGCGACAGTATCGTTACAGTCGTTTCCGTTGCTTACATAGCCAATTGGTTGAGCACAGGCAAAAGAAGTAATTGAAGGATTTCCAAAATTGTCACCGTCGTTGTCAATGTAATAAGTGTTCAATACGCCTTCATCTATTTGACCGTTACAATTGTCATCAACAGTGTTACAACTTTCATTTGAAAATGGATTAACAGCAATGTTATTGTCGTTGCAATCTTGGTTGTTGGAAACGTACCCCAGAGGAGCTGAGCAACTTTGAACATTGATTGCTGGATTTCCGAATGTGTCATTGTCTGCGTCCAAATAATACGTGTTCAAAGCACCCTCATCGGTTAATCCGTTACAATTGTCATCAATACCGTTACAAATTTCATTGGCGAAATTTAACGTCACGGATACCTCATCGAAGGCGGAGGGACATGTTGCATTGTTGATTGTCCAACGAAAAGTATAGTTTCCTGCAGTTGATACAGTAACATTAGAATTGAAAGCGTTTGCATTGTCAAAAGTTGCTATTCCCGGACCAGAAATAAACGTCCATGATCCGATTGAAGGGGCAGGATTATTTCCTGAAAGGGCGTATGTTAATCCGCAGAATGTAGCATCGCTTCCCGCATTTGGAACAACTTGATTGTTATCGAAAGTTACACTTACTTGGTCGGAAGTAATAGGGCATACCCCGTTGAAGATTGTCCATTGGAGGATATAAGTTCCGTTTGCAAAAACTTCTATTGAGGAAGAAGGGCTATTTGGATTTGAAAACGATATAGCTCCAGGCCCACTTACAGAGAACCAGTTTCCGAATCCAAAAGTGGGATTGTTAGCAACTAAGAAGGTAGTTAAACCACAAACATTTTGATCACCACCTGCATTAGCTACCGTGGCATTGTTGTAGAATGTAATGTTCACATTATCGGTTGTGCTGACCGCACCTTCGGAAATTGTCCATGAAAATGTATAAACACCTTCAACCGAAACCGAAACCGAAGAGTTTCTGGAAGTTGGATTGGAAAACGTGGCAGTCCCAGGTCCGGAAGCTTGCGTCCATTGGCCAGTGCCTGTTAGCGGGTCGTTTGCATTCAGGGTAGTGGAAAAGCCGCAGGTCGATTGATCGAAACCGGCATTAGCGGATGGGGCAGGAGGTCTAATTTGACTTGCTTCCGAAGAAAGGGTCAAGAGAAAAAACGCACTGAGCAGCGTGAATAAATATTTCCGCATAAACGAAATTTTAGTTCAAAATAAATAACAGGTTGAATTATTCAACCTAATCAAAGATATTAAATGAACTACGTTTACTTCACCAAGAAAGTTCCAGAAACTTGGTAATTTTCAACATCTCCGCAAAGCGAAGACATGATCAATGTGTAGAAATAAGTGCCTTGAGAAAATTCAACTTCATCTGGGCAAAAACTGGTTGGAACAGATGATTCGAAAATTAATTTCCCCCATCTGTTGTAGATGTCTAATTCAAACGTGTCGAACAATGTAAAGAGTTCGCTTTGGTCTAAACCCGACAGGAAAGGTGACCAGCACGCATTCAATAAGTCTCCATCGGTAATGGTTACGATGTTTGGATATTGAACCAATTCAATAGCGAACTGGCTCGAAGAACTTTCAGGAATAAATACGTTTTGTGTATCTGTGCATCCAGAAGAGTTGTCTGTTGCCAACAATGTGTAGTCTCCCGAAACTGATACGTTCGGAATGATGGTGTTAGTGCCATCCACGATAAATCCATCAACAGTGCTCCAGGCTAGTGAGTAGTTGTTCGTGTTATTTATAGATACGTTTTGAATTGGAATTACAGGGTTCAAGCAACTCAAGGTGTCTTGAATTCCAATGGAAATAGTGGGTGTAGTGAAGTTCTCTGCAATTATGTTATTTGCCGATGATTGACAACCGTTTGAATTATCGGTTACAGTTAGTGAATATATGCCCGCTGCATTCACTACAATATCTCCGGTGCCTTGTCCAGATTGAATTCCGGGTCCAGTCCAGTTATAAGTAGCCGTTCCAGCATTTGTTATGGAGTTTATGGTTGCAGTTGGAGTTAAGCAATTGAGCCCATTTAAGCATGATAAATTTAAAGTCGGAACATCGAAATCAGCATTAACCGTTATAGTTTCAGTATCGAAACAGTTACTGTTCAAAGTTGCATTTACAGTGTAGGTTCCCGCGGCAGCGACATTAATACTCGCCGATGTTGCTCCTCCATTGATAGTTCCTCCAACTGTGGTCCAGTTGTAAGCCGTGTTTGGAAAACCATTCACAACAGCGGAAAGATTTCCATTTGGATTCAGGCAATTCAACAATATGGATCCGCCTGTAATAATTTGGAAATCGGAGTAATCAGCGACAATAGTTATTGTGTCCATGGCCTGGCATATGCCCTGGTAATCGGTAAGAACAGAATAAAAACCAGGAGAATCAACACCCACTGAGAATGCGTTTGTAGGTGTGATAAAACTTCCATCCGAAGTAATCCAAAAGAAAGTCACACCATTGATGTTACTTATAGAATTTATACTTGTAACAGGGTTAGCGCAGTTAATGTCAGAAACTGCAATGGCATCGACAGAGAGCGGTTCGACAGTAACATTGAAATTTTGCTCAGTTGTGACCCCGCATAAATCAGTGTAAACAACATTATAAATTGTCGAGCTGCTAGGAGTAGCAACAGGACTTGGTCCATTTGGATTACTTAAATTTGTAGCTGGTGTCCACTGAAAAGTTCCATTGACGTCGGCGCCGCTTACAGTTAAAACAGCTGCAGCACCGGGACAAATTGTTACATCGTTGGTTGTGTTCAAAATGTCTGGGGTTAAACATACGCTCTGAATATTTGACAGACCTCCGGTTCCCGCCGTAAATCCCCAATTCACAAGGCCTTGACCAGAGAAGACGTCTTCAATAATATCTACAGTTGTTTGCAAACGCAGTTCACAGTCGAAGTAAACTGAGAAGAGGTTGTTAATTGGATCCCAAATAAGGCGCACCGGATGATATTGACCATCTTCTGTATTTGCATTGAAAGCGCTCATTTGAACAGGCCCCCCAAGATTATCAATGGTATTGTGATTTACGTTCCCATTACGTTGAATGGCAACGTGATCGTATCCAGGATCGGAATATGGATTTGAATTTTGATAAGTGTCAAACTCAACCGCGAAACTGGTTCCGAAGTTGAGATAGCCCATTCCTCCGCCACTTGCACCAATTGCAGCTGTTCCTTGTGTATGCATTACGAAACACAATCCATCGGCACCATTTACATCGACGTTTCCAAGAAACATTTCGAATGAGAGGTCAAAGGGCTGATTTAAATCGATTTGATCGGCATACCAAACAGTTCCGTTCTGAGTGCCAAGGTTGGGAGTAAGCTGGTAACAGTCGTTACCTGTTGCGGTAGCTGATCCATTTAGGAAATATGCTTGTCCAAACGAATTAGAAAAAGCAGAGATGAGCGCGATAAATAAGGTCAATTTTTTCATAAAAGCAATGCGAAAAGTAAATATACGCAATTACTTCATTCCACGCTCTTTTCTCAATTGATCGTAAGCTTCTTGAACCTTAATAAATTTCTCTTGTGCAGCCTTCTGGTATTCATCGCCCAAATCTTTTACTTTATCTGGGTGGTATTTCATGGCCATTTTACGGAAGGCTTTTTTCACTTCATCATCAGTGGCAGTCGCTTCAATTTCTAAGATTTTATATGCTGATGCTGCATCCTTGTAAAACATCGCTTGAATACTCTCGTAGTCCTTCTGACTAATGTTCAAGTCGTTTGCAATCTGCTTAATCAACTCGGCCTCGGCCTTTGCTACTTGTCCGTCAGATTTTGCAATGCCAAATAAGTAGTGAAGCAATTGCAAGCGCATGGGATGTTCCATGAAATCTCTAACCTGATGACATACTTCACGAACAGGAATGTCTTTGTTCAACAACTCTTTCAAAATTCCAATTTGCTCAGCAGCGGCAGCAGGTCCAAATTGTCTGTCGAAGAATTCACGGATATACTGAAGTTCACTCTTCATCAACTTTCCGTCTGCTTTCATGACTGCCGCAGACAATACCAATAGAGCAGAGGAGAAGTCACCACGTTGCGTATGACGAGCATATGTTCTGCGCTGAGAACCGGCCTGTTGTTCTTGTGTGCTCAACGATTTGTCTTCGGCCATGTAGCCAACTGCAAATCCTATTAATCCGCCAATTGGTCCGCCTAAAGCCCAACCAATAGCGCC
Organism: Bacteroidota bacterium; assembly: GCA_039805165.1. Lineage (GTDB taxonomy): Bacteria > Bacteroidota > Bacteroidia > Flavobacteriales_D > Sanyastnellaceae > CAIZGX01. The sequence continues at coordinate 10,314 of JBDLUS010000148.1, forward strand.
TCCAACCCATTTCGCAAATGCCATAATTTATTCGATAATAATTCCAACCGGACAATGGTCCGACCCCATAATTTCATTCATAATAAACGCGTCTTTCACGTGTGGAAGGAAATTCTCACTCACCATGAAGTAGTCAATTCTCCACCCCACATTCTTCGCACGCGAGTTGAATCGCGCGCTCCACCAACTGTATTTTACTACTTCCGGATAAAAATGTCTGAAAGAATCTTTGTATCCCGAAGAGATGAACGTTGAAAGTCCGTCTATTTCTCTTTGTGTATATCCAGCGCTCTTGTTGTAATTACTTTTCGGATTAGCTAGGTCAATGGCTTGATGAGCCACGTTCAAGTCTCCGCACAATACAACAGGTTTTGTTTTTTCTAAATTCTGAAGGTGCTTCAACAAATCGGCATCCCATGTCTCTCTGTATTCCAAGCGCGCCAATTCAGATCCGCTGTTCGGAACGTAAGTATTCACCAAGAAAAATTTATCGTACTCAGCGGTAATGATTCTTCCTTCTTGGTCGTGCTCTTCAATACCCAATCCGTAAGTAACGCTCAATGGTTTTTCTTTCGAGATTAAAGCAGTGCCGCTATAACCGGGACGCACAGCAGAACTTGAGTAAATGTGATACCCAGAAATGTTCTGCAAAGCCTCTTGAACCTGCGCGTCGTTTGCTTTCGTTTCTTGCAAGCAAAGGACATCTGGATTCATGATTTGAAAATCTTCGAAGAAGGTTTTCTTCGTTATGGCGCGAACACCGTTTACATTGAATGAAATAAGTTTCATATTCGATTACATGTTTCTTCTGTACTGACCACCAACATTGAATAAGGTGGAAGTGATTTGTCCAAGTGAACAATACTTCACCGATTCCATCAATCGCTCGAACAAGTTTCCTTGTGTGATTGCTATTTTTTGAAGTTCAATTAATTCTTCCGCCGCTTTTGCTTCGAATCCTTTTTGAAGATTCGTTACGGTTTGAATTTGCATTTCTTTTTCTTCTTCGGTAGCGCGAATGATTTCTTTCGGAAGAATAGTCGGTGATCCTTTTGAAGACAAGAACGTGTTCACTCCAATAATTGGGAATTCGCCCGTGTGCTTCAAGGTTTCGTAATACAAACTTTCTTCTTGAATCTTTCCACGTTGATACATGGTCTCCATTGCTCCAAGAACTCCGCCACGCTCTGTGATTCTGTCAAATTCTGCCAACACGGCTTCTTCAACCAGTTCAGTTAGTTCTTCCGTAATGAATGAACCTTGCATTGGGTTTTCGTTTTTCGCTAATCCCAACTCGCGGTTAATGATCAACTGAATGGCCATTGCTCGGCGAACACTTTCTTCCGTTGGAGTGGTTATAGCCTCATCATAAGCGTTCGTGTGTAAGCTGTTGCAATTGTCATAGATAGCATACAATGCTTGAAGTGTTGTACGAATATCATTGAAGTCAATTTCTTGCGCGTGTAAGCTTCTTCCTGATGTTTGAATGTGATACTTCAACATCTGCGCACGAGGGTTCGCGCCGTATTTCTTCGCCATGGCTTTCGCCCAAATGCGACGTGCGACTCTTCCAATTACGGCATACTCTGGATCAATTCCGTTGCTGAAGAAGAACGAAAGGTTCGGTCCGAACTCGTTAATGTCCATTCCTCTGCTGAGGTAATATTCAACATAGGTAAATCCGTTCGCTAATGTGAACGCCAATTGCGTAATCGGATTCGCACCGGCCTCTGCAATGTGGTATCCAGAGATAGAAACACTGTAGAAATTTCTTACTTTATGTTGAATGAAATACGACTGCACGTCGCCCATTAGGCGCAACGCAAATTCAGTAGAGAAGATGCACGTGTTCTGCGCTTGGTCTTCTTTCAAGATATCTGCTTGAACGGTACCGCGCACAACGCTTAACGTTTCAACTTTTATTTTTTCGTAAACGGAAGCCTCTAAAACTTCGTCTCCTGTACATCCAAGAAGCATCAACCCAAGTCCGTTGTTTCCTTCCGGAAGTGGACCTTGATAAGTAGGACGCGTCAAACCTTTAGCATCCCATTTCGCTTTCAGCACCGCTTCAACCTTCGCTTCTAATTTGTTTTCACGAATGTATTTTTCGCAGGCTTGATCAATAGCAGCATTCATGAAGAAGGCGAGGAGCATAGGCGCCGGACCGTTGATGGTCATAGACACCGAAGTCTTCGGGTCAGATAAATCGAAGCCACTGTATAATTTTTTCGCGTCGTCTAAGCAACAAATACTAACTCCCGAGTTACCCACTTTCCCGAAAATATCCGGACGGTATCCAGGATCGTTTCCATAAAGAGTAACACTGTCAAACGCAGTAGACAAGCGCTTTGCAGGCATGCCCAAACTTACGTAGTGGAAGCGACGATTGGTTCTTTCCGGTCCGCCTTCTCCCGCGAACATACGCGTTGGATCTTCGCCTTCGCGTTTGAATGGGAAGAGACCAGCGGTGTAGGGGAATTCACCTGGAACATTTTCTTGAAGTGACCACTTCACAATGTCGCCCCACGATTTGTATTTCGGAAGAGCAACTTTCGGAATGCGGGAATGTGAAAGCGATTTCGTTGACGCTTCCATTTGAATTTCTTTGTCGCGCACCTTGAAGGTGAAAATGTCTCCGCTGTAAGAAGCTTTCTTCGCTTCCCAGTTTTGAAGGAGGTTCAACAGGTGTGGATCGAAATCCATTTTGATGCGATCGAACGAAGCTTCTAAATGTTTGATTGAAATTTCGTTGTTCTCGTTGTTCTCTCCATCGCGAAGCGCAGTGAGAGCAATGTTTAATCCGTATAGTTTTTCGGCGATCTCTGATTGCTTATTCACCCAAGCGTCGTATGCGCGATTGTTTTCAGCAATCTCAGAGAGGTAGCGTGTTCTGTTTGGTGGAATGATGTAGACCTTCTCGCTTTGCTCGGCGGTGAGTTCAAACGTTGTTTGAAATTTAGCTTGTGTCTTTTCATTCAGCTTGTCAATGATCATACGGAACAAGCTATTCGTTCCAGGGTCATTGAATTGCGAAGCAATAGTCCCAACAACCGGAAGGCTATCTTCAGGCGCATCCCACAGTTGGTGGTTGCGAATGTATTGCTTGCGCACATCGCGAAGCGCATCTAACGCACCGCGTTTATCGAACTTGTTAATCGCAACCACATCGGCGAAATCGAGCATGTCGATCTTCTCCAATTGACTGGCTGCGCCGAACTCCGGAGTCATGATGTACAATGCTACATCGCTGTGATCCATAATCTCCGTATCGCTTTGCCCAATGCCGCTCGTCTCTAAAATGATGAGGTCAAATCCGGCAACTTTCAACACGTTAACGGCTTCGGCTACGTGCTTGGAAAGTGCGAGGTTACTTTGACGTGTTGCAAGCGATCGCATATAGACGCGGTCGTTTTTAATGGCGTTCATGCGTATGCGATCGCCGAGTAATGCACCGCCGGTCTTCCTTTTCGAAGGGTCAACGGATATAATGCCGATGTGCTGCTGCGGAAAATCTAAAAGGAAGCGGCGAACCAATTCGTCGACCATGCTCGATTTTCCGGCACCGCCGGTTCCTGTTATTCCTAAAACCGGCGTTGCAGATTGCTTCGCTTTTTCTTGAAGCGAAGTAATAAAAGCACTGTGCTCCTCAGGGAAATTCTCAGCCGCAGAAATGACTTGCGCAAGGCATGCGTCTTTCTTCGATGAAATATCTTCTAGACTATAATGCAACGTTTTTCCAGTTGGAAAATCACATTTCTCAACCAAGTCGTTGATCATACCCTGAAGTCCCATGGCTCGTCCATCATCTGGATGATAAATTTTCGTGATGCCATAATCTTGCAATTCCGCAATTTCTTCCGGAAGAATAGTTCCTCCACCACCTCCGAAAATCTTAATGTGTCCGCAGCCTTTTTCCTTCAATAAATCAAACATATATTTGAAGTATTCCGTGTGACCGCCTTGATAACTGGTCATGGCAATGGCTTGGGCGTCCTCTTGAATGGCAGTATTTACAACCTCTTCAACGCTTCTGTCGTGTCCCAAGTGAATAACCTCACATCCGGTAGACTGAATAATTCTGCGCATGATGTTAATGGCGGCATCGTGACCATCGAATAGGGATGCTGCTGTTACAATGCGAATCTTGTTTTTTGGGGTATATGGAATGGCTTCTTGCATAGTTCTAAAATAGTGTCGCGAATTTACGAAGAGCGCGTCGAAAAGTTAGATTTTATCAAGGGTTAGTTTATGTTACCGTATTGTTAAGGCCTTAAAGATAGATTCACTTTTATTTAACGCAGACGAAATCTAACCCATACAAGAATCGGATTTCTTTGTTTCATGCAAGAAGATCCAAAATTACCTTACGTTCCTCAGGGTTTGGAAAGTGATTTCGCCCATTTTTCAAGAGCACTCGCACACCCTGCTCGAGTGACTATTTTATTGGAGTTGATGAAAAACAATGGAGTCGTTGAGGGGCGCGTGGTTGAAGTACCTGGAATGTCTCCGTCTACTGTGATACAGCATCTTAGAGAAATGAAGAAAAGCAGCATCATCGATGGGCGCATTTTTGGAATGAGATCGAAGTATTGGATTTCTAAAGAGGCATTGGAATTTTTTCAGAAAACTTCAAATGACTTCTTCTCAACGTTCGAAACATTGGCTTAACAAATAACGTCGAATGTTAACTCTAAGATAATTCACTTTTTATTTCTAATCAACCTTGCTGCATTTGTTTCGCAGTCATGAAATTGAATGATCAAATGAAAAAAAAATCAATCCTGCTTTTATTGTTTTTGTCGTGCTTATCTGTTGGCGCGCAGACTATTATTAAAGGAACTGTTGTAAACTCTTCGGCCGAACCAGTTGTTGGGGCAATCATTATTGTTGAAGGAACCTCATACGGAGCTGCTTCGAATGCGTTCGGTGAATACAACATTGACGTTAAGAATGGTGGAAACTACACCATTGAGGTAAAGGCTATTTCTTATGCGACCCAAAAGATTTCTGGAATTGAAGTCGCTTCAGGAAAGGAAATAAAGGCAGATATTGTTCTTCAATCAGAATCATTCATGGTTGGTGGAGGAGTGGAAATTAAAGATTTCCGCAAGACTAGCACAGAAGCCGCCGTTATCATGGAAATGCGCGAGGCGAAAGGAGTAGTAAGTGGAATAGGAGCAGTTCAAATTCAAAAGGGACAGGATAGAAATGCTTCTGAAGTTGCTCGAAGAATTCCAGGGGTAACCATTATTGATAATCGTTTCGTTATGGTGCGCGGATTGACCGAGCGTTACAACGCTGTAATGATGAATGGTGTTTTGGTTCCGTCATTGGAGCCGGATGTTCGTTCATTTTCTTTCGACCTTATTCCAAGCCAAGCAATTGATCGTTTTTTAATTTTCAAATCGCCTTCTCCAGATCTTCCAGGAGAATTTGCCGGTGGAGCTATTAATGTTTACACCAAGAATTTCCCTGATTACAAAACTTCGTTAGATGTGAGTATGGCGACGAATTACCGTTCGAACACGACAGGACAAGAAATTTTGAGCAATGTGAATTCTGGTTCGGAAGCACTTGGTTTCGATAACGGAACACGTGATTTACCATCTGATTTTCCAAGCAATGTTCGTAACGCAACGACTGAAGAAGAGCGCAGAGCATTAAGCTTAGCATTGCCAAATTCATGGGGATATAAATCAGAAACGGCATTGCCTGATCGCCGTGTTAACGTGTCGTTCGGTAAGCGTTTTCAAACAGAAAAAATTCAATTCGGAAATTTTACTGCGATTAGTTATTCAAGAACTGCACAGCGCCAAAATTCTCATCGTCTCGACTATAATGTATTCGACGAAGCAACACAAGTAAGTGATACGGTCTTTTCATTCGACGACATGATTTATCAAAAGAACGCTAACGTCGGTGTTCTTCACAACTGGGGAATGAAAACCGATAAAAGCTTCATTGAGTTTAAAAACTTCTTGAATCAAAATGGTCTTCAGTCGAACACATTCAGAACAGGTCGTGCATTGGAAGAAGGTAATTACCGACAGGAGTATTCTTTCCGTTATACCGAGCGTCGCATGTACAACACGCAATTGACAGGAACACATGAGTTGTTCAAAGGAAAGGGAAGTTTAAACTGGGCGTTAGGTTATGCACAAACAAGAAGAAACGATCCAGATTGGAAACGTATTCGTTACACTCGTCCATTAGACGGTTCAGACGAGAACTTCCACGCATACTTCACAACTGTGGCTCAACCTTTCTTCTCAGGAAGATTGTTCATGAACTTGAAAGAGGATGTAAGAACGTATGCTGCGAACTACGAGCATAAGTTAAAGCAACTTAACACGGATAAAGAAAAGCCACGCTTCGCAACAATTAAAGCAGGTTTCTACATTGAAGACAAGGATCGTGATTTCGGTTCACGTAACTTAGGCTATGTGATCAATGCTTTCGATTTCGATTGGAACAAAGACACCACTAGCATTGGGAATATATTGGCTCCTGAGAACATGGCCGATTCAACTGGATTCTTATTAGATGAAGACACTCGTGGAGCAGATAAGTACCACGCTTCTTCAAACTTATACGCGGGTTATGCAATGCTTACTTTACCCTTCGAGAAATTAACTATTTCGGGTGGTATTCGCTTGGAGCAAAATTCACAAGTGTTAACCAGTGCTGACATTACGGGAACACCGATTACAGCAACGCTTGATTCGCTAGTGTTCCTTCCTTCAGTAAACGTTTCTTACACATTAAATAAGAAAACGACCTTACGCGCAGCATACGGAAAGACAGTGAACAGACCTGAGTTTCGTGAATTGGCTCCGTTCAGTTTCTACGATTTCGAAAACAACTTCATCAATACAGGTAATCCGAATTTGACTTTCGCAACGAACTCAAATGCAGATTTACGCATTGAACACTACCCTTCAAATACAGAATACCTGAGTGCTGCTTTATTCTATAAAGAGTTTAACAATCCGATCGAGCCTTACTTCGTTCCTGGAGTAGGTTCAGGTGGAACACGTAGTTTCGCTCCGGGTAATGCTTTGGGTGCAACCAGCTACGGAGTGGAATTCGATATTCGTAAGTCGTTGAAGGAATTGACTGCAAACAGAGTTCTGCAAAACTTGACTTTGGTAGCTAATGCTTCTTTCATTAAGTCAGATATTCAAGTGAGTGCAGATGGATTGGCTTCAGGATTGAATCCAAATCGTCCAATGGTTGGACAATCTCCGTATATCATTAACGGAGGGTTGTACTACGACAACGATTCTTTGGGATGGCAAATCACTGTATTGTATAATCGCATTGGCCCACGTGTTACTATCGTTGGTATTCCTGATATACCTGAGGTGTATGAAATGTCTCGCGACATGTTAGACATTGCGATAACAAAGTCGTTTAAAAATGGTTTTTCTGTTCGTGCGGGTGTTCAAGATGTTTTGAAACAAGATTTCGTATTCCTTCAAGATGCTAATCAGGATGGTAAATTAAGCCGCGCGAATGACCAACGTCTTCAATACTTCAACAGAGGTAATTACTGGAGTGTGACCTTGAGTTACAAGTTCAGAGAAGATGTGAAAGCATCGAAGAGAAAGAACTAACATAACATTCGCTTAAAACACATAACATTCCCCTTCGAATTGCGTAATGAATCCTTAAGTGCTTCATCATCTTCTTATAAAGTGGCTGAAGGAAGTTTGCACAAACAAATTCAAATCATGAAAAAACTTTTATTCTCTTGCGCGCTTCTATTGGCGGGTCTTGCTAGCCAAGCGCAGATTGTGGTAAGTGGAAACATTGACATCAATGGAACTACTACCTGGACAAACAATAACATTTACATCCTTTCTGGATTCGTAAAGGTTACAGCTAACGATACTTTGGTTATCCAACCGGGTACTATCATCAAAGGAGACCTTGTTACTAAAGGATCTTTAATTATTGAGCGTGATGGATACATCAACGCACAAGGTACAGTTGAACAACCGATTGTTATGACTTCACAAAAAGCTGCCGGACAAAGAAGTTACGGTGACTGGGGTGGATTAATTATTTGCGGAAGAGCTGCAGTGAATTCACCAGCTAACGCAGGAAATGGAACAGCTGCAGGTGAAGCAGTAGTTGAAGGTGGAGTAGGTTCTATCTACGGTGGTGGTGCGAACCCAGAGCTAAACGACAACTCAGGTATTATCAGTTACGTTCGTATTGAGTTCGGTGGAATTCCTTTCCAACCGAATTCTGAAATTAACGGTATCACCATGTGCGGTGTTGGTAATGGAACAACCATTGACCACGTTCAAGTTTCTTATTGCGGTGACGATGCTTTCGAATGGTTCGGCGGTAACGTTAACGTGAAGAACATTATTTCTTATCGCAACTGGGACGATGATTTCGATACCGATTTCGGATTCCGTGGTAACGTTCAATTCGCATTGGCTGTTCGCGATCCACAAATCGCTGACCAATCAGGTTCAAACGGTTTCGAGTCAGACAACGACGCAAGCGGAAGCACAGCAACTCCAAACACACAACCTCACTTCTCAAACGTAACTGTTGCTGGACCGTTGTTGTTCAACAGCACCATCAACACAAACTACAAGCGTGCATTGCACTTGAGAAGAAGAACAGAGTGTAGTGCATTCAACAGTGTTTTTGCTGGATATCCAGTTGGACTTTTAATCGA
>JBDLUS010000149.1:0-6021 GCA_039805165.1 Bacteroidota bacterium
CTGAGCATTAATCTCTATAAACTTTTCGTTTTCTATTTTCTGACGGTTGAAGAATTGAACAATGTTCATTCCTGTTACGTGTTCTTGCACGAACACATTCATACGCGCCACTTCATTTCGAACGTCTTGAAACGACTTCTTAACGGCTTGTTGAAATAAGCGCGTGGCCCAAAGCAAAATTGGAATTGGAAGCATCACAATCAACGTCAACTTCCAATCGAGAAAAAACATGAACCCAACAATTACCAACAGTTTAAGCGTATCGCGAATGATATCTAAAAGTCCAACACTGAACACTTCGGCAATACCATCGATGTCCCCAATGTGACGCGTTACCAATTGTCCAACTGGCATCTTATCAAAGTAATTCAACTTATATCGAATCACTTGCGCATAGACCTTTTCACGCATATCGAGCGTAATGCTTTGCGCAACGCTATTGGCAGAAAGTGTTTGTATGTACTGAAGTAAAATCTCAACAGCCAACACGACAAAAAACCAAATGGCTACATTCAATATTTGCATGGGATCTCCACCTGGAACCGCCACATCTAACATGTTGCGCATCTGTTCTGGACGAACCACTGTCAATGCAGAAAGCACTAAAACCAGCAAGAGCGTCACAGCGAATCCACCGCGATAAGGCTTGCTGTAGCTATACAGTCTTCCAAATATTTTCCAATCAAATGCCTTACCTGATGCCATCTTTTAGTTTGTTCGGAATGTAGATTCCGGATAAATAACTCGAGTTAAAAACAGTCCATTCGGACGAACACTTTCTCCTGCCGCATTTCTAGATTTGCTATTCAGCACGTCTTGAAATTCTTCTAAACTCATTTCGCCTCTTCCCACTTGCAGTAACGTTCCAACCACTGCGCGAACCATATTCCGTAGGAATCGATCGGCAGTAATATGAAAGATTAGCAAGCTATCTTTTTCTTCCCATCTTGCTTCTCGCACATCGCACATGGTAGTCATCTGACCACCGCCCGACTTACAGAAACAAGCAAAATCGTGACTACCTAACATTAAACGCGCAGCGTTGTTCATGGCCTCTACGTTTAATTCCTTTCCATAGAAATACGTGTAATTACGTTGAAAGGGATCTTTCTTTTTTGCAATGCGATATTCGTAAGAACGTTCATTCGCATCGAAGCGCGCATGTGCGCGATTGTTCACTTTGAAAAGACGATATGCAGCAATGTCCTTAGGCAACACCTGTTGCAATCGGAACAGCGTTTCCTCTTCATTCAACTCATGAATTTCCGGAATGAAATGAAGATAAAAATCACTCGCATGCACACCTGTATCTGTGCGACCGCAACCCAGTGTAACCACCTTCGGTAAACGTAAAATTTTGCAGAGGGCTTTCTCTATTTCCTCTTGAACCGAATGCGCATTCGGTTGGCGTTGCCAACCGTGATAGTTCGTTCCATCATAGGCTATCTGCAGGAAGTAGCGTGCAAACTCTGTTTTCTCTTCTTCCTGCTCCATTGCCTAATTACTGAAACATTTCTTTTACACGTTGGAAAAAGCTCTTGTCTTTCGCTGAAGGATTAGGTTTGAAATTCTCCGATTCACGAAGCTTCGTTAAAATTTCCTTTTCTTCCGATGAAAGTTTCTGTGGTGTCCAAACATTGATGTTCACCATCAAATCTCCAGTACCGTATCCGTTAACATCTGGAAGACCTTTTCCTTTCAATCGCAATATTTTTCCCGCTTGGGTTCCTGGTTCAATTTTAATCTGCGCTTTACCCTTCACCAATGGAATTTCAATGCTTGCGCCCATAGCGGCATCTACGAAATTCAAATACAAATCGTAGTACAAGTGAATTCCATCTCTCTTCAATTCGCTGTGTTCTTCTTCTTCAATCTGAACCAACAAATCTCCCGGTACTCCACCGAATGGACCTGCATTTCCCTTTCCAGAAACATTCAAGGTCATTCCTTCACCCACACCCGCTGGAATTTTAATCTCAACGGTTTCCTCCTTGCGCACTTGTCCATATGCATCTGCATCTTTCGGACGGTCTTTGATAGACTTTCCGGCACCGTTACAAGCGTTACAGGTGCTGGCCGTTTGCATGGCTCCTAGAATAGTTTGTTGCACACGACGAATCTGTCCGGATCCACCACAAGTCGAACACGTATCGTAAGTCACGCCATCGGCGTTCGCCATTTTGAAAACCTTGATTTTCTTGGTGGTTCCAAAGGCTATTTCTTCCAAATTCAATTTTACGCGAATACGAAGATTGCTTCCCTTCACTTTTCTTGCGCTCGATCTTCCGCCACCTCCGCCGAATCCACCGAAGATATCTCCGAATTGAGAGAAGATATCGTCCATATTCATTCCACCACCGTAGCTTTGACCTCCGCCTCCGCCCATTCCCGCGTGACCGAATTGGTCGTAACGCTGACGCTTCTGATTATCACTTAAAATCTCATAGGCTTCAGCAGCTTCTTTGAATTTTTCTTCAGCAGAACTGTCGTCTGGATTTTTATCGGGGTGAAATTGAATCGCCAATTTGCGATAAGCCTTTTTTATTTCGGCTTCATTCGCGCTGCGCGAAACACCCAATACGTCGTAATAATCTCTCTTAGCCATAATTATTTTCCTACCACTACTTTGGCGTAGCGTATTACATTATCGTTTAACAAATAACCTTTCTCGGGAGTATCAATAACTGTATTCTTCTGCTCTTCTGTTGGTGCAGGGAATTCAGTAATAGCCTCGTGAAAATCTACATTGAAAGGAAGACCGGTGCTCTCCATTGGCTTCAATCCTTTCTTCTCTAATTCAGTCATGAGCTTTCCATAAATCAAGGCAAAGCCTTCTTTCACCGCCTCTATGTCTTCACTAGTCTCATTGGCTTTCATAGCCAATTCAAATACATCAAGCACAGGAAGTAATCCAACAATAACATCCTTTGAAGCATTCTTTAGCAATTCTACGCGTTCTAGGTTTCGCTGTCTTCTGAAATTCTCGAAGTCAGCCGTCAAGCGCACATATTTATCTTTCCATTCTGCAACTAAGTCATCTGCTGTTGGCTCTGCCGCAGCTTCAGCGGTTGATTCTGCTGAGGTCTCTTCAATTGGTGTTTCATTCACCTCGTTGTTTTCCAATTCTTGTGACTGATTGTCATTCAATTCTTCTGTCATAACCCAAAATTTAATGTAATTCCCTTTTGACAATCGTTGAGCCAAGCCAAAAAGAGCGACAGGCTGTCAGAAAACAAAACGGGCCGAATGTATTCGGCCCGCAAAGATAACTTATATAATCAGATCAATTGAACGAAGCTACATACTTGTCCAATTCCATGTCTAAAGCCGGTCCGCGAAGGTTTTTCGCGACAATAATTCCATTCTCGTCAATTAACACACTTGATGGGATGCTTGAGATTCCGTACAACTGTCCGGCAGCATTCGCCCAACCTTTCATATCACACACGTGGTTCTTCCACAACAATCCGTCTTTTGCAATAGCTTCTTCCCAAGCTTTTTTATTTTGATCGAAACTCACTGAAAAGATTTCGAAACCTTTTGCTGTCTTGAATTTAGCCTTGCTGTACTTGTTATAGGCAGCGACAACATTCGGATTTTCTCTGCGACAAGGTCCACACCACGAAGCCCAAAAATCAATCAAAACCATTTTCCCTCTTAATGAAGAAAGTTTTAAGTCTTTTCCATCAACACCCTTCATGATAATGTTTGGTGCTTCATCGCCAATCTCCAATCCGATTTTGGTTGAAGTTGGTTTGGTGTCATTCTGCTTAACTGAGGTAAAGCTGAACATCGCGACTACTGCGAGTAGCAAAGCGAAAGGGGCAAGATTTTTTTTCATAATTGTTGAATTCATTTCAAATATAGAACAGTAAGTTGCTCACAAGCCAAAGTTCTTGCCAAAGAGTTTAGACACGCTTGATATCTGCTCCCAATGCTTGCAAGCGCGCTTCAATGTCTTGGTAACCGCGATCGATCTGCTCAATGTTCTGAATCGTTGACTTTCCTTTCGCGCTCAATGCCGCAATTAACAAGGATACTCCCGCACGAATATCAGGAGAAGACATCGTCACTCCCTTCAAGGTCGACTTGCGATCGAGTCCAATAACTGTAGCTCTGTGCGGATCGCACAAAATAATCTGCGCTCCCATATCAATAAGCTTATCAACGAAGAACAGACGGCTCTCGAACATCTTCTGATGAATAAGCACCGAACCTCTTGCTTGAGTTGCTGTAACTAATGCAATAGAAATCAAATCGGGAGTGAATCCTGGCCATGGCGCATCACTAATAGTCATGATAGAACCGTCAATGAACGTATCAATCTCGTACGAATCTTGCGCTGGAATGTGCAGATCATCGCCGTTCACAAGATCCACTTGAATTCCCATGCGACGGAACATTTCAGGAATAATTCCTAAGTCGTTGTACGAAACATCTTTGATCGTAATGTCTCCTTTTGTCATAGCCGCCATTCCAATGAAAGATCCTATTTCAATCATATCTGGAAGACATCTGTGCTCGGTTCCACCTAATTTTTCAACCCCCTCAATGACAAGTAAATTCGAACCAATGCCCGAAATTTTTCCGCCCATGCGGTTGATCATTTTACACAACTGTTGAAGATAGGGCTCACAAGCAGCGTTGTAAATAGTGGTTGTCCCTTCTGCCAATGCAGCGGCCATAACAATGTTCGCAGTTCCCGTTACTGACGCTTCATCGAGTAACATGAATGCTCCCTTCAAGCGCGGAGCAGTGACACTGTAAAAGTAATTGACTGCGTCATAATTAAACGTAGCACCTAAATTTTGAAATCCTGTAAAGTGCGTATCTAGACGGCGACGACCAATCTTATCTCCACCTGGCTTCGGAATATATCCTTGTCCAAATCTTCCAAGCATAGGTCCTACCAACATAATTGACCCACGAAGTGCAGCCGCCTTCTTCTTGTAATCTTCTGTTTTTAAATATTCAAGATTCACGTCGTCGGCAATGAATTTGAATTCACCCTTGGCCAACTTTTCCACTTTCACGCCAATGTCTTGTAGCAAGTCTATCAACTTCAACACATCAATAATCTCTGGGATATTGCGTATAACAACAGGCTCTGCGGTAAGCAATACTGCAGATATAATTTGTAACGCTTCATTCTTCGCTCCTTGCGGAATAACAGTTCCCTTCAAAGCATTACCACCAACAATTTCAAAAGCCGACATATCTCTTAATTTTCTTCGAAGAAAACGCGAAACTTCCTTGCCTCGAACCCTGAAAAGTAAAATTATCAACGTTGGACAATGAATTACGCAATGGCTGGGCTAACTTTGAAATGAACTTATGACAAGAAGACTACTTTCACTTTGCTTAATCATGGCAATGTATAATACCGTTATCGCCCAAGACTGGGCAAATCTGAATTACTACAGAAAGGCGAACACCTTGCTTGAAAATCCTGCAGACAATGAAGACCGCATCGTTTTCATGGGAAATTCAATTACTGAATTCTGGAAAAACATTCATCCCGATTTTTTTGTAGGAAAGACATATGTAAATCGAGGAATAGGCGGACAAACCACTTCTCAGATGCTGCTTCGCTTTCGTGCAGATGTCATAAATCTTCATCCAAAAGTTGTAGTCTTTCTTGGAGGAACAAACGACATTGCAGGAAACACAGGCGATGTAACACTCGACATGATTGAGGACAATATTTTTTCCATGATTGAATTAGCGAGGGCCAACGACATCTCGGTTGTCTTGTGCTCTATTCTTCCTGTATTCGAATACCCCTGGAGCCCTGGAAAACAGCCCGCAGAAAAAATTATTGAATTGAATAGAGCCTTGCGTTTCTATGCCGAAACACATGGTATCACTTTCGTTGACTTCCACACTCCTATGAAAGACCAACGCAACGGGCTTCGCCATGAATTGGGTGAAGACGGCGTGCATCCAAACGTTTCTGGATATTTAATCATGGAGCCTCTCGTCGAAGAGGCCATCAGGAAGGAACTTCAAAAAATCAAAGCC
>JBDLUS010000150.1:0-2535 GCA_039805165.1 Bacteroidota bacterium
TTGGAAGGAAAGTTGAGCGATGTTGAATTCGTTACGCATGAAGTATTCGGATTGGCAATGCCAACTGCTTGTCCAGAAGTTCCTGCTGAAATGTTGAATCCTCGTAACACCTGGTCAGACAAGGATGCATACGATGCGAAAGCAAATGAACTTGCAGCGAAGTTTGTAACGAACTTCGAGAAGTTTAAAGATTACGCAAGTGAAGCATTACTTTCTGCTTCACCGAAGGTGAAAGCATAATATTATTTTTTGAAATGAAGCAGGCCTGTTGCATTGGATTAATTCTTCTGCTACAGGCCTGTTCTACTTCAGATCCGGAAAATTCAGTTTCTGCATCGAAGGCGAATGAACGCTCGGTTTATTCTAAGCATGAAGAGAACATTCTTACTTTTTTAAACTCGGAATACGAGACCACCGTTTGGGCGAGTTTAGTTGAATTGAGCACCTGGGCAGATTCGTTGAAGAAAAACGAATACACACTGTTGGTTCCTTCAGACGCTGTTCTGCGTGGGAAGGGCCTAGATAAATACCAGGCTTTAGTCCCCAGCGCAAATAGAACGGCGCTTAACCAAGAAATTGGTCATCATTTAATTTCAGGTCGTATCTCCTTCGCGAATCTTCCTGATACGGTCTTGAAAAATGTGAATGGTGAAAGCTTGATTTATTCTTCTTCCACCAAGAAACTTTCGGAACTTGAGATTACGGCTGTTGAGCGAGATCTTAAGCTTGGACGAGTGATTAGAATTAGGTAAGAAAAGGCAAGAAGGAACTTCGTTGTTGGAACTTCGTTGTTTGAACTTCGTTTTTAGAACTACGTTTTTAGAACTACGTTGTTAGAACTACGTTTTTAGAACTGCGTTTTTAGAACTGCGTTGTTAAACCCTCGTCCGAAGGACCCTCGCAACTTTAGTTGCCCTCGCGAAGCATTTCGCCCTCGCCGCAGGCATTATGCGTAATGACTCATGAGTTCCAACCTCAACAACCTCAGCGCATTCTCAATAGCTGGATTTCCTACAGCAGCTTCCATCTCTAAAACAAAATTGCTGAGGTACATGCTGTTGTCGTTCGGATTGACTTTCGAGTAAGAAACTTTGAATAGTTCAGAGATGTCGCTCTTCGCTTGTTGAATGCTGGCCCACGTGTGCTCACTTACATACATCTGCAATGAAACGTTATGATCGAATTCTTCGCGAATGTTGCGAATCATTTCCAACTGCAATAAAGTGCATGTCATACCTGGACGGTTACTGCGCAATACGACGCTGCTTGGACGTGATCTTTCTAACATAACAATCAATCGCTCGTATGCTGAAAGACGCAAGGAAGCAAGCGCGCTTGCATTTGATTTGCGCAATTCCAACTGCCAGCGTTGTTCATTGTGACGATGTTGTTTTTCCATAAGGAAGAAAATAATTGTCCCAGCAATAACCAAACTTATGGCGACCAATAGAAATGTAAGAGATGCGTTCATATTGCAAAGAAACTTCTTAATTGTTGTTGGTGCAAATGGTATATTTGAATGTATGAAAAAATATATTCTTCTACTTCTGTGCATTGCATCCATTCAGGTATTCGGACAACCGCTTTTGCGATCCTACACCACTACGGTAAGTGCAGATGGATTTTATCTTCAGAACCCCTGGGCGGGCGGATTGAACTCTTGTCAGATTTCAAGAATAGATGCTAATGGCGATGGGAACTTGGACATTTTCATTTTCGATCGAATTGGTTCGCGCATTTCGATTTTCATAAATATGGGCGATGTGCAAGGAGATACCTTTTACCGATACACGCTTGAATACAACAGCGCATTTCCAACAGGATTAACCAATTGGGTGTTGCTGCGCGATTACAACTGTGACGGAAAGGAAGATATTTTCGCGAATTATTACAGCGGAATTAAATTGTGGAAGAACACCTCTTCGAACGGAGTGTTATCTTTTGAGCCTGTAAACAATGGCGCTTCAATAGAGTCGGAATATGATTTCGGAAGTCCATTTTCAGCGCCAATCTATACGGTTAGTTTAGATGTGCCTTCAATAACTGATTACGACGGAGACGGAGACTTGGATATATTCTCGTACACCGAACAATCGACTACCGTTTATTTCTTCAAGTCGATGCAATCGGAAACGGGCAATTGCGAGACAACAAACTTTATCTGTGGGAACAGATGCTACGGCATGTTCGGAGAAAGTCCCGAGAGTTTTTCAATTTTGGAAGGAGCTGATTTCGATTGCGGTTTCAATGTGACAGATCCCCGTTCAAGTGATCGACTGCATACGGGTAGTTCGATATGTTCTATTGATCTCGATAACAACGGGATTAAAGATTTTGTAATCGGAGATGTGTCTGAAAATAATTTGGGTGCCATCTTTTTTGAAAATGCAGTGAACGGGCTCGACAGTGCAACTACTGTTCAATTCGACTTTCCTGCACAAGTTGGTAATTCTCTTCCTGTGAATCTGCCGTTGTTTCCATGTGCATATTACGAAGACGTGAACAACAATGCAGTAAGCGATTTGCTTGTCTCTC
>JBDLUS010000151.1:0-25987 GCA_039805165.1 Bacteroidota bacterium
CATTCACTACCACAATAAATACGGGTGCATTCACTCCAATTGTTGGATGGAACACCCACAACTTCACAACGCCTTTTCAATGGGACGGTGTTTCGAGCATAGCAATAAACGTCTGCTCCTACAGCAACACTGGCTACATTACCAATTCTGTTTTTAGACAGTCTGCCACATCATACGCATCTACAACCTATGCATTTAACGACGGTAGCGAGGCGTCTTGTTCTGCTGTCTTAGGAAGTGTCGCTAACCAGCGTCCAAACATGAAATTGAATGGTGTTACCATCGGAACAGGTAACATTCAAAACGGAAATACCGACTATCCAGCTCCTTATGGAAACTGGTATTGGAGCGCCCGAAATCAAATGCTCATTCCTGCGGCTGAACTCACAGCGGCGGGACTTACCGCTGGACCTATCAATTCGCTTGGATTTAATGTAGCAGCCACAGACCCTGTGAACTACACCTATATTGAAATTGCCATGAAGAACACGCCAGATGTTGCCATGACAAACGCCTTCCTTCCTAATTCAGGAACGATGTTCCACACTACATTTAAATTATCTGGCGGAGGCGACACCTTGTTTTTATTCAATCCTTCACAAGTTCTTGAAAACAGTTTGGTGGTCAATTGTCAGGCTGTTGACATGAGTGTCGGACGTTATCCAAACGGATCAAATACAAATTCACTTTTCGCAACGCCAACTCCTGATGCCAGTAACAGCGGAACTCCAGCATTGGGATATGCAATTGCCCCCTTGTTCGACCACAACCCTGGAGTTTACACAACTCCCTTCAACGCTACCATTCTTGATTTAAACACTGCCCCTTCCACTATTCGTTATACGATTGATGGAAGTGAACCAACAGCCAATTCTCCCATTTATACAGGAACACCAATCACATTCTTTCAATCAAAAATTTTACGCGCGCGTGCTTTCAAGCCGAACTACATTCCAAGTAATGTAACCTCTGCTTCTTTCCTTTTCAACATCACTCACACCACTCCAATTCTTTCCATTACCACAGACAATGCGAATCTTTATGGAAGCGAAGGAATCTTCGACAATTGGGACCAAGACTGGTTGCGCAACGCACACTTGGATTACTTCGATTCAATACCCGGACATCCTCTGATGTTTTCACAAAATACAGGTATGCAAATCGACGGCGGAGCTGGTGGAAGTCGCTCACATCCGCAGCACTCGTTCCGATTAGAATTAGCGCATAGCGTATTGGGCGAAGGTTCTGTTAACGAAGTCATCATTCCCGGAAGACCCGACAGAAACAAATATTCTGAATTCTATTTGCGTAATGGAAGTAATCAATATTTGGTTCTTCCATACAAAGAAGCTTGTCAAGCTGAATTGATGTGTCGCGGAGCAAATGCCAACTACAGCGCATACAGACCAGCAACTGTATACATAAACGGACAGTATTTCGGGCTTTACGAGCTTCGTGAAAAGTACAATGCTGAAATGTTCAAAGAGAACGAAGGAGCAAATAAAGACTCTGTTGAGTTAATGTCACTCAGTTACTGGTATGGAGGAATCTTGCGAGCTGTAGAAGGTTCAACAGATAATTTCTGGAATTCATACAACGCATTCAATGCATTGAATGCAGGAAGCCCAACCTACTGGAACGATGCTGACCAACATTTCGATATGACCTACTACACCGATTACATCATTTCCGAATCGTGGATGGGTAATGTTGACTGGCCGCAGAATAACATTAAAATACATCGCTCCGACGTCACCAACAACCGCTGGAGATTTGCAACCATTGATTTGGAATTGGCGCTGAATCCGAATGCCTGGACAGATTGCTTTTATAATCACATCGACTACATTTCAGGACAGAGCACAGACAATCCATACATCAACATATGGCTGAAGAGTATTCAAAACACACAATACAAAAACTACTTCATCAATCGCTTTGCCGATTTAATGAACACAAACTACCGCCCCGAACGTTTGCTTGCAGTCGAGAATCGTTATTTCAATTTAACTGCACCTGAAATGCCGAATGAATATCAACGTTGGGGAGACGCGGGGAATGTACCTGGACAGATGGATAATTTCTATAACAATCACTTGACATTCCAATCGGAATTGTTGTGCAGAACAGAACAAGTTCGCAACCACATTCAAGACCGTTTCAACTTACCCAATCAAGTAGATGTAACATTAGATGTATTACCTATTGGTTCTGGCAAAATTCACATCAGCACTGTAGAACCTACTGAATATCCTTGGACAGGAGTCTACTTCGACGGCGTGCCAGTGAAAATTGAAGCCATCGCAAATCCGGGGTATGCATTCGCATATTGGGACAACAGCAGTATCATCAATGATATTCTCGATTCCGTTTGGTTGGGAAACATTACACTCAACAACGCACAATTCACTGCACATTTCGAGTCGACTATCAACGTCAATGAAGAAGAAGAAACTGCCTTTAAAATCTTCCCTTCACCGGCAAAAGACCACATACAAATCATTGCAGAAGCAGAATTCAGAGGATTGACTTATTCTATTTTCGACATTCAAGGAAAATTGATTTACACTGGAAACATGCAGAATCAAGGTTCAACACGAATAGACGTTTCAACATTCAGCAATGGCATGTATGCCATTCAAATTTCAGATAGCGCAAAAGGAATTGTTGCTAAAAAAATATTTGTAAAAGAATAATCCTCACTTTTGCCCCTCAAAAAACTAAACGCATGTCAGTAAATAAAGAAGTTCGCAGAGTCACTACCCACACGCTTCAGGAAATGAAGAACAAAGGCGAAAAAATTGCTATGCTCACCGCATACGATTATTCGATGGCTCTGATTGTGGATCAGTCTGGAATTGATGTCATTCTTGTGGGCGATTCCGCTTCCAATGTAATGGCCGGTCATGAGACCACTCTTCCAATTACATTAGACCAAATGATCTATCACGCAGCAAGCGTGGTTCGTGCTTGTAAGCGCTCATTAGTTGTTGTAGATATGCCCTTCGGATCTTATCAAGGTAATTCGAAAGAAGCCTTGAACTCTGCCATTCGTATCATGAAAGAAACGGGTGGACATGCCATTAAAATGGAAGGTGGTGAAGAAATCGTTGAAAGCGTAAAACGAATTTTAACGGCTGGTATTCCTGTTATGGGACACCTCGGACTTACTCCTCAAAGCATATACAAATTTGGAACTTATCAAGTTCGCGCGAAAGAAGAAGCAGAAGCCGAGCGCCTCATTCACGATGCGAAACTTTTAGCAGAGAGCGGATGTTTCGCTATTGTTTTGGAAAAAATTCCAGCAACCCTTGCTAAGCGCGTTGCCCTAGAAGTGCATGTTCCAATCATTGGAATTGGTGCGGGCAGTGATGTAGACGGACAAGTTTTAGTGTTACACGATATGTTGGGAATTACAGAAGGTTTCACTCCGAGATTCTTGCGTAAATACTTGAACATGGGTGAGCAAATGCGCGGTGCCTTAGAGCAATATGTGAGCGATGTAAGAAGCGTTGATTTCCCGAACGACAAAGAGCAGTATTGATGAAAAAAAACGCGCCCAAAGTTTGGGACCGAGCACCTAAAAAACCGCTTGAAGTAACCACTGTAGAAAATCTTCGCATTCTATTCGAAGACAATCACATCATTGCGGTAAACAAGCGCAATTCTGATATTGTACAAGGCGATAAAACGGGTGATGCTGTATTGAGCGACATCATTAAACAATACATCAAGAATAAATACAACAAACCCGGTGAAGTCTTTTGTGGAACAGTTCATCGCATAGACAGACCCGTTAGCGGAGTTGTAGTTTATGCTAAAACAAGCAAGGCGCTATCGAGATTGACAGTAGATTTCAAAACACGCGATGTTTCGAAGACCTATTGGGCCGTTGTGCAAGATGCACCACCGAAGATGGAAGGTCATGTATTAAACTATTTGTGGAAAGATGAAAAGCAAAACAAGTCTTTCTTCTTTAACGAGCCTGGCAAAGACCGAAAAGAATCTGAATTGAATTACAAAGTGGTCGGAAAGGGTGAGCATTATACGTTTGTTGAAGTGTATCCGAAAACAGGCAGACACCATCAAATTCGCGCAACACTTTCCCAACTCGGCTGCCCGATCAAAGGTGATATTAAATACGGAAGCAAGCGCACCAACGACAATGCGAGCATTCACCTTCATGCTAGAAAAATTGAATTCACTCATCCTGTGAAAAAGACTCCGGTAGTCATTTCTGCGCCGCCGCCAGAAGATCCTTTGTGGGACGCCTTCCTTATTCAAGCTTTTGAATAACCTGTGCGTAAAATCACACATTGTCAAACTTCAGTCACACTATATTTGTCCTCTCAAAAAAATTAGAATATTATGGAAGCGAACGAACACATCAAATGCCTTATCATCGGAAGCGGTCCTGCTGGCTATACTGCTGCTATTTATGCTGCCCGTGCTGATATGAAACCTGTTATTTACCAAGGTCAACAGCCTGGCGGACAATTAATGGACACGACTGAAGTGGACAATTTCCCTGGATATCCCTCTGGAATCAAAGGTCCTGAAATGATGGCCGATCTTGAAAATCAAGCAAAACGCTTCGGAACAGATATCCGCAACGGGTGGGTAACTAAAGTAGATTTTTCTGGAAGTAAGCACTACGTTGAATTAGATAACGGAAAGCACATCGTATCTGCTGACACTGTAATTATCGCAACTGGAGCTTCTGCAAAATGGTTAGGACTTGAAAACGAAATTCGTTTGCGTAACCTTGGTGGTGGAGTAAGTGCATGTGCCGTATGTGACGGATTCTTCTACCGCAATCAAGACGTTGCTATCGTAGGTGCCGGAGATACAGCAGCTGAAGAGGCTACATACTTGGCAAAACTTTGTAAGAAAGTATATATGATTGTTAGAAGCGACAAAATGCGTGCTTCTAAAGCCATGCAGCACCGTGTTATGGAAACTCCAAACATTGAAGTATTGTGGAATTCAACTACTGAAGACATCTTAGGAAAGGACGGTGTTGAAGGTGCAATCTTCAAAAACTCAGAAACAGGTGAGAGTCGCACTGTGGCTATCACAGGATTCTTTGTTGCAATTGGTCACACGCCAAACACAGCAGTATTCAAAGACTACATCAACACCGATGAGACTGGATATATTTTAAACAATCCAGGAACATCTAAAACAAACATTGAAGGTGTGTTTGTTGCTGGAGATGCTGCAGATAAAAATTACCGTCAAGCGATCACAGCAGCCGGAACAGGTTGCATGGCAGCATTAGACGCTGAGCGTTATTTGGCTTCGAAAGGAATTCACTAAATAGTTGAATGGATATAAAATGAAAAAGGTCGACAATGTCGACCTTTTCTTTTTCTAGTGGGGTGGCTTATGGGATTCGAACCCACGACCCTCAGAACCACAAACTGATGCTCTAACCAACTGAGCTAAAACCACCGTCTAAGAGGGCGCAAAGATAAACACATTCATTCTATTTGAACAAATAGACCCGAGTATTTTTTTGAATTTGTATCTTGCAACGGTGAAAAGTAAATTTCATGTCCTCTTTCTTAGCAGTTGGTTTCCGAGTAAAACCCACCCTACTCTTGGCAATTTCGTTCAACGTCATGCCGAGGCTGTGGCCCTGTTTGCAAAGGTGACTGTGCTCTATCTTTCGAAGAATAACACGATTAAAAATTTCACAATTGAAGACGAAGAAGAAAGCAATGTCCGCATAGTACGCGTTTATTATTCATCCAATGGCTTCCTCTTCCGCAATCGAATTCAAGCATTGAAGAAAGGAATTGAACACATCAATTTCAACATAAACAAGCCCAACATCGTCCAACTCAACATGGTTTGGCCAGAAGGATGGCAAGCACTTTTCATTAAACGGAAATGGAAAGTTCCTTTTGTTATTTCCGACAACTGGACGGGCTATCACGCCAACGAGAGAGGTCCTCTACCCGCGCGCATTCGAAGCTACATGCGCTATGTCGCAAACCAGTCGAATCTTCTTCTTCCTGTTACTCAGCAACTCGAGCAAGCCATGCGTAAACTCGGATTCAGCAAGCCTTCTATCATTGTTCCGAATGTTGTGAATACTGATTACTTCAAAAGTGAAAATAAAAATTCAAGGCAAACATTTCTTCACATTTCACACCTCGACAACAACCACAAAAACATTGAAGGCATTCTTCAAGTTTGGAAAAAATTCTCTGATCAAGTGGAAGAGGTTACACTTGAACTAGGCGGCGACGGTGATATTCAACATTGGAAAAAAAGAAGCCAAGAGTTAAACATTCGCGAAAGCAGCATCTCGTTTTTCGGAACCTTGAATCAGCAAGAAGTTGCTGCAAAAATGAATGCTTCACATACGTTTGTTCTTTTCAGCAATTACGAAAATTTACCACTCGTTATGATAGAAGCCATGGCCAGTGGAATGAATGTGATTGCAACGCGCGTAGGCGGAATCGCAGAGCACATGGGCTTTTGCAAATGGAACAAACTCATTAACGCGAAAAATGAATTAGAATTATTGAATGCATTCTCAGAGTCACACAATGAATTGCATGAAGTCAATCGCAACGAAATTTCTGCGTATGCTGAAAATAATTTCTCATTCCATTCAGTTGGAAAAAAATTCATGGATGCCTACGAACAAGCACTAGACAAATGAAACGAGTAGAATTGCTTTCCATATTGAATCGTGCATTCGGACTGGTTTCAGCATTGCTTCTAGTACTTATGAATTTGCATTTTGTTCATGTTGAAGGACAAGGAACCATTGCGCTGATCAACTTCGGAATTCTAATACTCGCAACATTAAGTCAGTTCATCGGCGGCGGTGCACTTATTTACTTAATTCCTCGAATGGGTGAACATAAAATTGCGCTTCCTTCTCTTCTCTGGATCGCAATTAGCGCTGTATTAACTTCTGTCTTACTCTTGCTTTTAAACGCACCCTTTATTGGACTCACAATTCTTTTAGGAACACTTCAGGCTGTTTTCGTTTTGCAACAAATGATTTTGTTGGGAAAAGAAAAAATCGAATCTTATCAGGTTTTACTTTTCACACAATCAATCTCTTCCTTGGCCTTCGTGGCGTGTTTTTATTTAGCAACAGACTGGGGAATTCTCGCCTTTATTTCCGGTCAATTACTATCATTCTTACTTACCGCTTCAGTAGGTTTTTACCTTACCCCGCATGTCTGGAAAAACATGCGCTTCGACTTATCGAAAAACGATTTGAAACAAACTGCCAAGCTCGGTGGATACGCACAACTTGGAAATATTTTCCATTTAGGAAATCAGCGTTCTTACTTGTATTTCCTTGAAAACCTTGGCGCCGAAGGAAAAGTTTTTGCCGGTGTATTTTCCATACTCATGTATGTGGCTGAAGCGCTCTGGTCTGTAGTAAAAAGCTTGTCGTCTATACTCGCTTCGCGCGTTGCGCAAACATCAAATTTCACAGAACATTTAACGCTTACGAAACGCTATTTAATCATTGGAATTTCCACCACGACATTTGGAACACTCTGCTTCATGTTCGTACCGAATTCTTGGCTCGCAATATTTGTAGATTATGATATTGCATTTTTAAAAGAAGGATTCTTTTTTCTTGTACCAGGAATAATTGCTAACGCAGCTACGGTGTCGTACGCCCATTTGTTTTCTGGAAAAGGATTACACCAATACAATTTCTATTCAGCGCTATCCGGATTTTCAGTTGCGATTTGCTGTTCAGCTTTACTCATTCCAAGCGACAACATCAATGGCGCTTGTTTGTCGGCCTCCGCAGCATTCATTACGCAATGCCTCGTACAGGTTTTCTTTTATTTCAAGTTGAAGAAAAAAGAGAACCTAGTCTAAATTGAAAACATCGCGCATGCCCATCGGACGCGATGCTACAAATCCTTCTGCGTAACGATAGCCAGCGTAACGACCGAAATCCATGGCTCTGCCTTTGATGAAATCAAAAAACTCTTCTCCAGAAATAGGCGTTTTCGGTTCTTGCGAATTCGGATCGAAGAACTGACTTGAGAACGATTTCAACGCTTCTATTTTCTGGTCCATGTGTGCAGTTACATCAACTACAAAATCTGGACGGTTATAATAATCCTGGTTGAAATGGTAAACAGCTCGCGGTCTCCACGCATCATGGGAAGTCTCTATTTTCGGAAGTCCTGCATAAAAGCAACAATCGGCTACTAATTTGGCTGCACGTGCATGGTCTGGATGTCTGTCTCGAAGTGAATTCGTAAAAACAACTTCAGGTTTGTACTTGCGAATAGCATCAATAATTCGCATTTTATTTTCAGGAGTGTCGGCAAAAAAACAATCGGCCAATTCCAAGTTTTCTCGGTAATGAATGCCCATAACATCTGAAGCATTCTTCGCTTCAATCATGCGTAATTCGGCGCTTCCACGGGTTCCTCGTTCACCCTGCGTAAGATCTACTAAAGCAACTTTCTTTCCTTCTTTGACAGATTTAATTATGGTGCCAGCCGCACTAATTTCGGCATCATCTGGATGGGCAGAGATAACGAGTAGATCTACTTTGTTCATTTTGCAAATCTCTGAAAAATAGAATGAAAATGAGTTAAGAAATTAATCCCTATTTTTGCTAGATATGTTTAGGAGATTATTGTTCATACTAACGGCAATGCTATTCAGCATATTCTCCTATGCCCAACCGACGAGTGCCCTAGAATCTGCCCTCGAGTTAATGGCAGACACCGCATCTTGGGTGAACGCTACTGAATACATTAAAGTTAAAAAGTCACCCATGTACGTGACTCCAAACATCCCTGCTATTAATCTCAACTTGAAAGGACTCGCAGACTCGTTAACGAATATTCCGAGTTACGCTAATTACCAAAGTTGGGACACACAAAACATCTGGCACAAAAAGAGAAATGTCGTTTTTCCAAACGATTCAGCCTTGTTCTTTCAATTAATAAGAGACTCTTGTGACTTCGCATTCCCAACAGATATAGGCAGACAAACCTCCCCGTTCGGACCTCGTTGGGGGCGCCTTCATGCAGGCCTCGATTTAGATTTGGATACCGGAGACCCCGTTTACAGTATGTTTGAAGGGCTCGTTCGAATTTCTCAATACAGCGACACTTATGGAAACGTTGTAGTTGTTAGGCATCCAAACGGACTGGAAACTTTGTACGCACACATGTCTGCTAGAATGGTAGTTCCCGGTCAATATGTCCAGGCGGGTAATATGCTTGGACTTGGCGGAAATACAGGACGATCATACGGCGCCCACCTTCATTTCGAAACGAGATATTTGGGAAACCCTTTCGATCCAGCCTACATGATTACCCCGAATCAAAAGGCATTGAAATCTCCTGTTTTCGAACTAACAAAAAAGAAGCTAAACGCACCCACGACAGCACCTGCCGCTCCAAATGCCAACAACAATTCAAAAGGAGGGTCAGGCAGTAAATACCACACTGTTAAGCGCGGCGACACCCTTTCTTCGATTGCATCAAAGAACAAAACCACCGTGTCTAAACTGTGTAAACTCAACAAAATAAAGCCCTCCACCAATTTAAAAATCGGGCAAAAAATTAGGGTGCGATAGAATTTCAAACTATCTTCCCTCACGACTATCAAATTTCCTTTTAGTCAAGAACAAAAAGCACATAATGGTGTTTTATCTTTATGAGAAAACGTGTTGCCGTTATAGGAGCTGGATTCGCGGGATTGTCTGCTGCATGCCGATTGGCTCAGTTGGGCTTTGAAGCGCATGTATTTGAAAAGCATTCCACACCTGGCGGGCGTTGCAGAGTATTCGAATCTGATGGGTTTGTCTTCGACATGGGCCCAAGTTGGTACTGGATGCCGGAAGTTTTTGATCAATTCTTTGAACAATACGGAGAGAAAAGAAGCGACTATTACACGCTTGAAAGACTAGACCCCTCATACCGCGTTTACTTCTCAAATAAGATTCTCGATGTTCCTGCGTCTACCGAGGAGTTGGGAGACAAACTGGAATTGATTGAACCTGGTAGTAAAGAAAATTTGAAAAAATTCCTTTCGGAAGCAAAATACAAATACGAAACGGGAATGGGTGAATTCGTTTGGAAGCCATCCCTATCAGCTGCAGAATTTCTAGATCTGAAACTTTTAAAAGCTGCTGTTCGCATTCATCTTTTCAATTCAATTTCATCACACATTCGGAAATATTTCAAACATCCTGAAATTATTCAGCTGTTAGAATTCCCGGTTCTTTTCTTGGGTGCCAAACCCGAGAAAACACCTGCATTGTACAGTTTAATGAATTACGCCGATCTTGAACTTGGAACATGGTATCCAAAAAATGGAATGGGCGAAATTCCAAAAGCCATGGAAAAGGTGGCGAAAAAACTTGGAGTAACTTTCCATTACAACAACTCGGTATATCAAATTGAATCGTTGAATGGTCAAGCGAAACGCTTGATCACTTCTTCTGGAAACTTTGAAATAGACGCCGTGATTGCTGGGGCCGATTATCACCACGTGGAAACGAAAATGCTCGCCCCAAAAGATAGAACCTATTCCGACGATTATTGGGAATCAAGAACGATGTCACCATCTTCACTTCTTTATTACTTGGGAGTGAATAAACGTGTGAGCAACTTGTTACACCATAATTTATTCTTCGACGAGCCATTTGATCAGCACGCAAAAGAAATTTACGACAACCCGCAATGGCCTACTCAGCCATTGTTCTATGCGTGTGTCCCTTCGAAAACAGACAACTCCGTAGCACCTGAAAATTGTGAGAATATCTTCTTGCTTGTTCCTGTTGCACCTGATTTAACCAGCGACGAACAATTGAGAGATAAATATCTTCAAAACATGTTAGACCGTCTGGAAAAACGGACGGGAGAATCTATTCGTGAACACATCGTTTACAAGCGAAGTTTTGCGCACGAAGAATTTATTTCTGAGTATAACAGCTTCAAAGGCAATGCATACGGATTAGCCAATACGCTAAAACAAACGGCAATTTTAAAGCCTGCTATGCGAAGTAAAAAACTGAGCAACTTGTTTTATGCGGGACAACTAACTGTTCCGGGACCAGGAATGCCCCCAAGCATAATAAGCGGACAACTAGCCGCCGAGACTATGAACAAACTTCTTTTTCAATCATAATATCATGACAGGTAAACCACTCTTCGACAATGTTTCCTTCGATTGTAGTAAACTAACTACCCACGCTTATAGCACGAGTTTCAGCTTGGGTATTCGAACCCTCGGTAAAGAAATTAGAAATCCGATTTATGCAATCTATGGTTTCGTTCGTTTTGCCGATGAAATCGTTGACACTTTTCATGACTATGAAAAGCATGAACTCATGGCTCGTTTCCGAAGAGACACTGTCTTAGCTATTGAAGAGCGCATATCTCTAAATCCAATTCTAAACGCTTTTCAGCATACCTATCACAAGTACAACATTGAGTGGGATCTTGTAGATACTTTTTTGAAAAGTATGGAAATGGACCTTCACCAAATGGAGCACGATAGAGCATCATACGAAACTTATATTCTAGGTTCTGCTGAGGTCGTTGGATTAATGTGCTTGCATGTTTTCGTAAACGGCAATCAGTCAGAATACGAAAAATTAAAACCTTCTGCTATGAAGCTTGGTGCTGCCTTTCAGAAGATCAACTTCTTGCGAGATTTACACGCAGATTACAATGCTCTTGGTAGAGTTTATTTTCCAAATGTCGACATGACTCAATTCGATGAGCCTACCAAAAAGACCATTGAAAAAGAAATTAAAGAAGATTTTAGACAAGCGTACATCGGAATACTTCAACTTCCAAAAGAAGCTCGATTCGGTGTTCTTATTGCTTTCAAATACTACTACAAACTGTTTCTTAAAATTCAAGCGCTCCCTTGCGATCGTATCTTGAAAGAACGCGTGCGAGTTGCAAACCCAAAGAAAATTGCATTACTCGCTAAAAGTTATTTGCAACACAATTTAAATTTGTTGTAATGAAATTCGCGGTTCTAAAATCATTCTTTTTACTCTGCATTTTTTCAGCAGTACTCTCGACATCTGCTCAAGAAATTCAATGTCAAAAGCTCTTTATTGCAGCACAGAATGAGCCGGCAAAACAAGAGTTCTACAATTACTGCGCGAACCTCTCGAACCGAAACAATACACAGCAAGCCTACTTCGGAGTAGCCACGGCTATGTATGCTGAACTGGTGTCCAACCCGGCAGACAAACTTAGTTACTTCAGCCGCGGTAAAGACCTTTTGGAAAAGGCCATTGCTAATGACTATTGGAATGAAGAACTTCGTTTCTTGCGCTATTCTGTTCAAGACAAAGCACCTTGGATGTTACAGTATCACGAAAAACTCGATGAAGATTCGTATTACATCTATCAAGCTTTAGCAGCAGGAAAAATAAATAAAACAAAAGCTTTCTGGAGAATTGTGATTCAGTTCATGATTCAAAGTGAAAACATAAGTGCAGATCTAAAATCAAAATACAGTCAGCTGTAATGGAATTTGTGGTTCTCGTAGATGAACAAGACAACGCCATTGGTACAATGGAAAAACAACAGGCCCATGTTGAAGGAGTCTTGCATCGTGCATTTTCTATTTTCATTTTCAATTCAGATAAAAAGTTACTTCTTCAGAAAAGAGCTTCTTCGAAATATCATTGCGGTGGAATGTGGACGAACACCTGCTGTTCTCATCCTAGGGAAACAGAAAACACCATTGACGCAGCACACAGAAGACTGCAAGAGGAAATGGGAATGCAGTGCGAACTAAAACCAATCTTCTCTTTTGTTTACAAAGCAGAATTTGAAAACGGGTTAACCGAACACGAATTCGACCATGTGTTTTTCGGAGAATCGAATCAAACACCAACCCTGAATCTAGAAGAAGTCGAAGACTTCAGATATGTTGGAATGGAAGATCTTCAAATTGAAATTAATGAAAACCCAGCGCATTTCACACCGTGGTTTTTGATTGCACTGGACCGAGTGAAAGAATTTAACGCAACACAATCATGATACTGAATATTGCCATCATAGTTCTCACATTCCTCGCCATGGAGGGAATGGCATGGCTTACGCACAAATTCGTTATGCACGGATTCATGTGGTATTTCCATGAAGATCATCACCAACCAACGCCTGGTTTTTTCGAAAAGAACGACGTGTTCTTTCTTATCTACGCTATCCCAAGCTGGTTGTTAATCATGTTCGGAATGATGAATGGAAATGATTTTCGCACCTTTATTGGATTCGGAATTTTAGCCTACGGAATTGGATATTTCTTGGTACATGAAGTATTAATACACCGTCGATTCACTTGGTTCGATAAGACAGATAACTTGTACTTCCGAGCCATTCGCAAGGCACACAAAGTTCATCACAAGAATCAATTCAAAGAAGAAGGAGAGTGTTTCGGAATGCTTATCGTTCCAATGAAATACTTTAAGTCTGAACTCAAATTCAAACAAGCAAAAGCAGCGAAATGAATTCGAGCTACGCATACATACTCGTAGATCTCTTCTGCTTAGCAGGTCCTTTCTTTTTAAGTTTTCACAAGAGCGTTGCTTTTTATAAAAATTTTAAAGCACTAATCATCGGGCTTCTCGTGATGATGATGGTATACATTCCTTGGGACATCCTTTTCACGCATTGGGGAATATGGAATTTCAACGAAAAATACACGCTCAGTTACAGATGGATGCTACTTCCAATTGAAGAGTGGCTTTTCTTTTTAGCGGTTCCATTTGCATGTGTTTTTACTTTCGAGTGTGTGCGTTATTTCAAAAAATCTGCACCTTCACAAACCTTCACTCGAATAGCCACTACCATCATCCTTGCTGCGTGCATTATACTCATGTTGACTGCCGGAATGTACGAATTGTGGTATACGTTTTCTGCCACAACACTCTGTCTATTCTTGCTCCTTTTCCACGCTTATAAAAAATCTCCATTCTTAGGCTACCTTTTGTTTGCGTGGATGATCTTACTGATTCCGTTTTTTATCTCCAATGGAATACTAACCGGATTGCACTTTTACAACTACTCTCTGATCAACACTTCCGAAGTAGATATAACAGAGGCTATTGTTCGTTACAACAACAATTTCAATTTAGGTATTCGAATTTGGAGCGTTCCTGTCGAAGACTTCTTCTATGGACTTGCAATGGTCTTGCTTACTGTTACTCCTTACGAGTACTTCCGTTTAAAATGGAAATCTAAAACTTCACAATAACAGGTCTGTGATCTGAAGCACCTGCTTCACTGATTAAATAAGAATTCGCGTGCAAACCTTTGCTGTGCAAAACATAATCGATTCGCAAACCTAAAAGCGGTCCCCTGTATGTACTTCCAATTCCATTTCCAGCATCTTGAAAGCTGTCCTCTAAACTTCTCATCAAACGATTGTAGGTATAAGATATGGGCGTGTCATTAAAGTCACCTGCAACAATTACCTTGTACTTGCACGATTCAACGTGCGCAGCAAGCACGTTTACCTGTTGGGAACGCTTCAGTGATGAACGATACAATTGAATGAACAGCGGTTTACTCTCATTCTGAATTTCATTCATATCTATGTTCTCATCGAAAAGTTGAAGTGATTTCTTCTTTAGGCGAAAGCTTTGCAAATGCGCATTGTATATACGCACCGTATCACTTCCAACCAAAACATCCATGTAAATACAAAAATTATTTACTTCGTTCTCGAAAGGCACTTGACCCTGACTTACAACTGGATATTTCGAAAAAATAACCAATCCAAATCTTCCTCCATCTGAAAGCACATGAGTGGTCCGCTCATGTACGGCATATCCCGAGAGTATTTCATTCCTAGATTGCTCTGATAAAAAATCACCGCCATTTGTATTCCAATAACATTCTTGCAAGCAAAGAATGTTAGGTTTTACATTTTGAATTTCATTCAATATTGCATCCCTGTTTTTCTTAGCGCTCTCTCCGTCGTAGTATCCCATTAAATGGGTGTTGTGGGTCATGAATGTCATTCCAATTCCACCTGAGGATTGGTGATTACCAGAATGAAAATTGAAAAAGGAAAACAAATCGGGCAATGAAAATGCGAAGCATACACCGAAAGCAACAAGCCATTTCCATTCCTTTCGAAAAGTCATTAAAATTGCGGCAACCAAAAACATGAGCAACAACGGCCAAAAGAACAAACCTAAAACACTAAAGAACATGAAGACACTTGGTGTGAAATGCGAAGACAAATAAGAAAGCACATAAGAAGAGATAACAACTAAACTAAAAAAACGAAAGACAAACCGAACAAATTTCTTCCAATGACTCAACTTCCTTATTTCTTTCGCAGGCGATTCCATCACTTCTCTTTTTGCTGTTCTAAAAACAATTTCTCCTTCGCTGAAAGGCTCTCAAATCCAGAACGCGATATCTTATCTAAAATTGAGTTTAAGTAATCTTCCTTCAATTTTCTCTCTGCATTAAACTCATCGTCTGTTTGAAATCTAGGATTACTCCGCTTCACCGTAAGTTTCGGAGAGGGTTTAAACCAAGAGAATATTTTTTCAATCCAATTCATTTGTACGACTTCAAATTTATCGAGAATCATCCAAAGCAATCCTCCAATCGCCCCACCTAAATGCGCGAACAGAGATAAGTTCTGAGCTTCGTAATTCAAGACATCTATTACTTCCAAAAGTAAAAACACCGCGCAACCCAACCAAAAAGACACTCCCCTTTTTTCAATGTTTCCAACATCGAAAAACAGCCAGCCTACCCAAAGCGATGTTATACCCGCTGAAGCGCCAATCAACGACACCTCGTCTTCAATACACAATAGAAACAGCAATCCGCCAACTACTCCGGCAATCCAATACTTTATAGCCTTCAACCCGAAATAGCGATCCTTCGACCAATAAATTAAAAGCATTAAAAGGGCGTAATTCCAAATGAAGTGACTTACTTCCGCATGAAAGAAACTGTAGGTTAACCACGACCAAATCCAAGTGTAATATTCACTTTTTGATGAGAACCCTACAACCGAATCAAAATTCGCGATATAAGCAGAACCCGAATAATTTACAGAAAGCAAAACGACAATTAATCGAATAACAAATCCAAATGCCACCAGGGCACTTATGAATTTTAATCCTATTGGCGCATTGCGAAAACGATTTACCATGCATTCCCCTTTTTCTGCCAATACTTAAGCAGAAGGTATCCGAAAAGCATTCCCCCCAAATGGGCATAATGGGCAACGTTGTCTCCTGTTGTTTGACGCATAGCCAAAAAGAATTCAATAGCCCCGTAGATCATTACGAAATACTTTGCTTTAAGCGGAATAGGCGGAAACAACAACATCAACTCTGTATTCGGGAACAACATTCCAAATCCCAACAACACGCCGAACACTGCGCCAGACGCGCCTACTACACCTGTATTAATGGCAGAATATAAATCCACCATTTGGACTTTATAGGCTTTTCCTTCTTCCAATCCGGTGATCATGACTTGATAAATCTCTTTATCACTTAACACCGACATCATCTTCTGAATTTCTAAATAACCAACACCCATGTGCAAGAAGAAAGCACCAATACCACAAGTCATGTAGTAAATCACAAAACGCTTTGTGCCCCAATAATTCTCCAATGCCGTTCCAAACAAATACAAGGCATACATATTGAAAAATATATGTGTGAAATCATACTGCGAATGCATGAACATGTGGGTCACAATTTGCCACGGTCTGAAATTCGGACTAGCAAAATAATATCCTGTTAAGGCGTCGTTCAAACCAGGAACAACAAAACAAGCCAAGTAAATAAGAACATTTATAATTATAATGTTCTTTACCGCCGGTGTAAGATTCATTCTCATAGCACTTTATTTACCTAATTGATCTTCTAAATGATCGATACCAAAGGTTAAGGCAATGGCCTTTCCATCTGGAGCGAAATTTTTATTTTCACATGCGTTCCATCGAATAAGCAAATCCAACATCTCAGGAACCGTTAACATTTGTCCTTTTTTCACAGACAATCTGCGCGTATAATCCTTCAACAAATTCATTCTTAGATCAGGACCTTCAACACCCAGACGCAAACTTTCCAATACCAATTCAATAAAATTCAAAGCGCCTTGCTCATCTAAATTAGACGGAGCCGCAATTATCTCAGGTTCTTCTTCCAAATTCAATTCAAAACCAAACGAAGCCAATAAAACATCGTGAAGTTGAAGTAGCGATATGTCCTTTGGTTGGACATGCAATGGAATGGGGAATAACAACTGCTGAGCTACAAATGAATGACTGTTCTGATTCGAATGCTCTTCAAATAAAATCTGCCAATGCAATCTCGTTTGATGAAACATCTTCAAATCTGAATTTATTTCACATCCAATAATAACTCGACCAATCTGAAAAGGCGATCCACCTTCCCACTCTTCCGTATCGAATTCTATTTGCTCTTGCTCCGGAGCACTTTCCTTTTCGAATCCAAATCCTGCTTGCGCAAATTGTTCCATCCAATTACGCGATTTCTGTTGCCAAGAATCCGTCTTTTGGAAAGGATTGAAATCGTGGTTTACATCTACCTGCGGAACACGCACCGAACCTGGACTTACTTGCGTCAAAGGAATATTTTCTTGTTCGAAATCTAACGACGGTGCAACCTGATTCTTGCCCAACCCTCTTCTTACAGCCGCATGAAGCAAAGCGTGAATGCTTCGCTCGTCTTGAAACTTAATCTCCGTCTTCGTTGGATGAATATTTATATCTATGGTTGAAGGGGGAACGTCGAGGGCAATTAAATAAAATGGAAAACTTCCTGAAGGAAGAATTTGCTCGTATGCCTGCTGAACCGCATGATTCAAAAACGGACTTTTAATGAATCGCTGATTCACGAAAAAGTATTGATCTCCGCGGGTACGCTTTGCTATTTCTGGTCTTCCAACAAACCCTGAAATCCTTACAATCTCTGTGTCTTCATCTAAGTGAATCAATTGATCGTTGTATTTGTTTCCAAACACATGAACCAATCGCTGCTTCAAATTCGATTTCGGCAAGTCGAAAACTACGTTGCCATTGTGCGTTAGCACGAAGTGCACATCGGGATGTGTCAACGCCACACGTTCGAATTCATCTATGATGTGACGAAACTCTATCGCATCGGTCTTTAAAAAATATCTACGCGCTGGTATATTGAAAAATAAATTTCGAACAGAAAAAACAGATCCCTTTGTGGCTTCAAGAGGTTCGTTTGAAATAAGCTTTCCGCCATCAATTTCAATGCGAATACCTAACTCATCTTCTTCGCGCTTGGTAATTAATTCCACCTGTGCAACAGAAGCTATACTAGCCAATGCCTCTCCGCGAAAACCTTTTGTTGTAATGTTGAATAAATCTTCTGCCTTGCGAATTTTAGAAGTAGCATGACGCTCAAAACAAAGTTGAGCATCCACTTCATTCATTCCCTTTCCATCATCGATAACCTGAATAAGTGTCTTGCCTGAATCTTTAATAACCACACGAATTTGCGTAGCCTCTGCGTCGACTGCATTTTCTACCAATTCCTTTACAACGGACGACGGTCGTTGAACAACTTCACCCGCAGCAATTTGATTGGAAACTTGATCAGACAATAATTGAATGACACCTGAACTATTCATCTTCCAAATTTACAACAGAACATCGCGAATGCGATTGCACATTTATTCACTTTATATGCGCCCTTCCAAAGCAGATTCTACCGATTCTGTTTCCCCGCGCAGTTCAATGATTCGCTGAATGACATGATCAACAATTTTATCTGGACATGATGCACCGCTGGTGACAACGATTTTCAAATGTTCTTGTTGAAGAAGTGAAGGTGAAATTTCCTCTTCCTTCAATGTTTTACTATTGAATACAACCGCCTCTTCCCGCGAAATAAAATCACTTGCATTTCGTACAAAATACACAGGCATTTTTTCGCCCAAAATTGTTGCAATCTGTATGGTGTTTGAAGAATTGAATCCACCGACTACAACTGCCAATTGCGCACCACTTTCCAATACACCAATTGTCGCATTCTGATTATCGTTCGTTGCATAACACAAAGTATCACGCGTGTCTGTCGTTGCGTCTTCACCATACATTTCCACCACAATATCTTTCAGATACGCGGCAATTTCTTGTGTCTCGCTAGCTAACATGGTTGTTTGATTCACCACGCCAATTTTTCGTAAATCTCTTGAAGCAACAAAACCATTAGAATATTTATTCGCGAAATCAATCTCGAACTGCTCGTCGCTCAATTCTTTTCTGATGTATTTCGCGAGTAGCTCTGCTTCCTTCCCATTTCGAACAACTACTACAGGTCCTGTTTCCGCAGCATGCGAAAACGTAGCGCGTGTCTCTTCATGCAAATACTTTCCATGAACGACCAAAGTATATCCACGGTTTCCTAATTCTGCCGAACGTTTCCAAACTTTTTCTACGAATGGACAAGTGGTGTTGTATCGCTCAAGATGTACACCCAACTGAGCCAACTCGGCAGCCATCTCAACCGTAGTTCCAAAGGCAGGAGTAATAACAATATCTTCTGAACTTAAAGTTGAAAAATCAACCAAGCGCGTTCCGTGGTTGTCCACTAAAAACTGAATTCCCTCTGCAATTAAATCTTCGTT
This sequence comes from Bacteroidota bacterium, assembly GCA_039805165.1. GTDB lineage: Bacteria > Bacteroidota > Bacteroidia > Flavobacteriales_D > Sanyastnellaceae > CAIZGX01. The sequence goes on from JBDLUS010000151.1 coordinate 19,659, forward strand.
GACTTGAGGGTTGTGTATCATTTCACCCAAAAGAAAGATTCGCTTTCCCGGATTTTCAGTAACTGTTCGAAAAGCTATTTCAATTGCGTTCTCTACTCCGTAACAAAAGCCGAATTGTCTGGGTATCACAAACTCTGTTTTTCCAACTTGAAAAACAAACGGAGTGTGATCCTTCTTTCTTGGATCATTCACCTTCCGAATTTCTTTAATTCTTCCAAGAATGTTAGATCTGTAATGCTCTGGTACTTCGAACTTCTTCATTCTAATTCAATTTCTCCAAGTACAACAACGCTTGGGATTTATAGTTCATCCACATCTCTTTATCAAACTCGTTTAACTCGCCTTTTCTACTGGCGCGCAAAAGAGATTTGAAAACTTTATTTTTTGAATAAGACTCAGAGTGCTCAATCAAAAATAACAATACTTTCAATCCAGCAATTCGTTGTGCTTCCTGTTTTACTCTGCCTTCATGCTTCAAAGCATAATTGATGTTTCCGAATAAATAGGCCAACATTAAATCTTCAGTTATGAGATAATCGTTGTAGGGTCCAACTTCCACATTCACAAGCAAATTCGGATTCTTCGTCACCCATTCCATAACGAAAATACTCGCAGCACTTCGCTCAATCAATTGCTCCGTGGGGGGTGTTGATATGAGCCACTCAATAAGTTCTTCAATATTCTTTCTATTCTCTGCAAAAGACTCAGCACGTTCCCAATGTTCTTCTGCATTAAATGAAGGGCACTTCCGATACTCTTGAGCCATTAAAGAAAATGGCAATATGAACAGTATCAGAATTGTTTTTTTCATATTTCTTCAATCGTCTCAACAAATGAAATACCGTAGCCGCGAAGGTCTTGCAACAACGGTTCGTAAAACTCTGCGGTTACCGGTATTTGAACCCCACGTGAAGAAAAATCTCCATTGAATAAACGATTAACTGCAAAGGCGATTGGCATGCCCACTGTTTTCGACATCGCTGTTTTAAACTCGTCATCTCCCTCCAAAACCATGGACGAGGTTAACATATAATTCTTTCCTTGTGACGTGTACCCGAATTTGTGCACCATTACAATCATATCTCGATCACCTTTTTTCAAGACCCATTTTCTCTCGAGTAACTGTTGAAGATGTTGCGCACAAGAAAGCTCTTCATTTTTCAGAGGCTCATTGCTGAAAATCCCAATCTCATTCAACATTTCCGCCACTTCTTCATGTACATTCGATATGTTGAAATTCAAACCGAGCAAAGACTGAGAAAGCTCTTTCCAAATTGAAAATTCACCAGCTGGGATCTTTGTATCATCGTTTACAAAACCGTTCTTAACCAGAAACGACCAACCTTTACAATACCCTTGCTTACGCAATGTTCCTCGAACTAGTTTGTGAACATTCTCTAATCCATATAACTCGAGATAATGCACTGAATTTCTGTTTGGGTACGCGTCGTAACGCACCCCATCGCTCGCAACAACAGTCTCAACTTCATCAAACAATTTATAATACGGGACCATGCGTAGCTTACTGTTCTCGCGATACATAGCATGTCCGGAACTTCCTGCAAGTATTATATTCCTTGGATTCCATGAGATTTTGTACCCCCATAAATTATCATCACTTGCCGGAGCAACAAGTCCTCCCGTATAAGATTCAAATGATGCAATTACGGCGCCCTGACTTTTTAACCTGTGGATGATTTCCATGGCCGAGATGTGATCAATTCCAGGATCCACACCCATTTCATTCAAAACTAAAACCCCCTCTTGCAAGGCTAATTCGTGCATGGCATTTACCTCAGCACTTACATAACTCGGTGTAAATACATGAACGTGAAAATTAATGCAATCCTTTACAACCTCGGCATGCATAAATGCTGGAAGCATTGAAATAACCAGACTCGAATGAGCAATCAATTCATGTCGAAACTCTGCGTTTGTCGCATCTCCAGAAATAAAATGAACTTGATCAAGACTACCGTATTCCTCTATCCAATGAGATACATTGGTGTCGGCTACCACCACACTCCACTTACCTTCTAAGGCTCCTTCCACTAAAAAAGAAACCAAATGGCGTGCGCTCCTTCCTGCGCCGAACAATATAATTTTCTTCGTTTCCATCGCAAACAAAGTTAACCAAACCAATTAGCTTCCCTTTCCTAAGTTTTTATTTTTTGGCATAAACTTTTATAAGGGTTAAAACATAACTAAATTTACACTCCTAACAGACAATAAATATGATGAAAAAAATTACCCTAGTCGCATTCGCGTTATTTTCGCTTTCGAATGTTTTCGCTCAAATGAATGCTGTTATTTATTCTGAAGCTGGCGAGAAATTCACACTTTATCTAAACGGCGAAGCCATGAATAGCGCACCTCAGGCGAATGTCAAACTTCAAGGTCTAACCTCTGAATTCTACCAAGCGCGCGTAGATTTTCAAGATGCTACACTCGCAGATTTCTCAAACAACAACTTCGCACTTCATCCTGGAATGGAGGTAACTTACCAAGTTAAGAAGAATAAAAAAGGGGAATATGTTCTACGTTATTATACTGAAAATCCAATATCTTCGGGCGCCATAACGAATAATCTTTCCAATGATAATGCGAAAGATTTCGCTGTTGCAGACGACGCTCCCGCTAGCACAACTCAAACTCAGAATAACACTGGGAACGTTAATACCGGAAATTCCAATACAACAACTACAACAACTGTTACAGGAACGAATACCAAACCAACTACCGAAGGGAACGTTGGTCTGAACATAAATGTTGACGGCGTAAACATGGGAATGAACGTAAATGTCAACGAAACCCCTAATACCTCTGGCGGAAGTGTTGGTATGAATGTCAATGCAGACGGCGTTAACTTCGGAATGAACGTCAATGTCAACGAAACAAATTCCACAACCACAGGTGGAAATGTTGGAATGAATATCAATGTAGACGGAATGAACATGGGAATCAACATGAACGTTCCAAATATCGATGTTCAAACCTCTGGAACTACGACTACAACAACTAGAACTACAACATCGTCTTCGTCAAGTAATTCAACGGTTCCAGCACACACAACTCGTCCAAGCGAACCGTCACCAACTCAACCTTCGAACGCAACCATTTCCGGAAATGGAAATTGCACACGTTCAATGGATTCGGCAAGTTTCGGAAAAGCAAAGCAGACCATTGAAAGCAAAGGATTCGACGACACAAAACTTTCAACAGCGAAACAAGTGGCTAAAGCGAATTGCCTCACAACAGAACAAATCCTTGTAATAATGAAAATTTTTGGATTTGAAGAAAGCCGCCTTGAATTCGCGAAATACGCTTATGATTATTGCTTCGATCAGAATAATTATTATACCGTAAGTGAAGGCTTTAGTTTCGACTCGAGTACCGACGAGTTGAATGAATACATTGAAACGAAATAATTATGAAAAATTGGCTCTACATCTTTACTGCTCTGATTCTGCTTGGAACACAGGCTTGTCAAAACAGTAAACACTACACCAAGCTTGGGCAAAAACAAGAAGCTGCCGGACTGAACAAAGAAGCGTCTGAAAGTTACTACACTGCTTTATGGAAGAAACGCGCTAACATTGACGCACAAATTGGGATGAAGAAAACCGGCCAAACGGTTTTAAATGCTATGTTGAGTGAGTTCAGTCAAAAAAGCAGTTTCGGAAATAAGAAGGAAGCGGTTTACGCATTCATTTCAGCCCGCGACTATCTAGCAAAAATAAAAGGTGTTGGTGTAGAACTTCAAATTCCAGATTTCTATAACGGCGATTTTGAGAAAGTAAAAAAGTCATACATGACTGATCTTTACGAGCAGGGCACCAAACTTTTAGAAGACAACAAATTCGCCGACGCAGAGGCAAACTTCCATGAAATTGGAATACTCGATCCAAATTTCAAAGATGCCGGAGAATTAAAGGACATTGCATACCTAGAACCTATCTATCAAAAAGGCGTGACCGAGTTTGAAGCTAAGCATTATCGAGCAGCCTACAACAGCTTTATAAAAGTTGAAGAACGTAAATTAGGGTATAAGGAATCGACAGATCTAAAGAAGAAATGTCTTGACAAAGGAAAGTATACTATAGCGCTCCTTCCCTTTACCAACGGCACGAATGTGCAAGGAAGCGACACCAAAGCAACAGCATATATTCTGAATGCATTGTCTCAAATTAACGATCCTTTCCTTCATGTAATAGACAGAGAAAACCTTAACAACATTTTAGCAGAACAACGGATTCAAATGAGTGGAATTTTTTCAGAATCTAACGCCGTAGAAATTGGGAAAATTTCAGGAGCAAAGGCGCTTATTACTGGAACTGTTCTTAACCACACCGTTCAAAACGGACAAATAAGAAAGGTGACTCGCAATGGATTTGAATCGTATCAAGTGAAAAAAGTGAATGCGGAAGGAAAGACCTTCTACGACACTGAATACAAGTCTATTCAATTCGATGAATACTACAATTATGCTGAATCCAACGTTTCCATTCAGTATAAAATGACGTCAATAGAAACCGCATCTTTAATTAAGAATGACATTTTCACAGAAAAGAAGAAGGACGAAGTCATCTATGCCATTTACGGAGGAAACGCCGCTAATTTGTTCCCTGCTAATGGAAACGTTGTAAACACAAACATGCGCGACAGAAATACCCTGAAAGACATGTTGAATGCTAGAAGAAACCTTCGCGACGGAAATGACCTGGCCAACGACTTGTATATTGAAATAGCCAAGAAAATTGCGGACAATGTTAAAACACAAATACAAACGCTTGTTCCCTAATGAAATTATTTTATAAATATTTACTGTTCTTGGGAATCGTTCTTCTGAATGCTTGTGGTGGGAAAGACACCGTTAAAACCGTTACTCCTCCTCCTCAACCTAAACCAGAATGGGTATCTACCCGACCTGTAAATTCTTCTTATTACATTGGAATAGCGACGTGTTCTAAAACCACTCAGCCGGCAGATTACCAGGCCATCGCAAAAAAGTTGGCATTGAACGATTTGGCAACAGAAATTTCTGTCAAGGTAGAAGGACAAACTTTCTTCAATACCATGGAGGTAAACAAAGCCTTCAGTGAAAGTTTCAGTTCGAATGTAACGACATCTTCTTCAGAACTTTTGGAAGATTACGAAGTTGCCGGAATATGGGAAGACAAGGACCTTTACGCCGTTTATTATAAATTAAACAAATTCGATTATCAATCGAAAAAAGCTCAGAAAAAAGAAAATACATTAAAGTCTGCACTTGACTTTTTGAAAAAAGGTAGAGAAGCAAAAAAATTAGGCAACATTCCTTCTGCCGTTGACCTTTTCTATCACGGACTTTTCGCATTGAAGCCATATTGGACAGAAGTGAATCAGATGAAAGATGAAAACGGAAACGACATTTTCATTGACAATGAATTGTTCTCAGAAATTCGAGCTGTATTAGCTGACCTTCGGTTTGAAACGCCCCTTAAAAACATTGTGCTTTCTTCTTCCAACACTTTTAAGGCACAAGTGCCTGTTATGGTGACATACAAGGGTGAAGGGGTGAGAGGAATAAACGTGAAGTATTCCTATCAAAGAGATAATTACATGAAACCGAAAACGGTGATGTCTGACAATGATGGGATTATTCTAGCCGATATCGATAACGTTAGTCTGAAAGCTAAAAACAACGCACTAGAACTAAGCTTAGTAATTGATGCACTGGTTCCTCAAGATTTGGATTCTGATTTAGCCACGGCATTGATCAATGGTATTAACACAGACCAGCGAAAAATACCGATTGAAATCCTTGCTCCTAGTTTCTTTGTGAGTTCAAATGAATTTAAACTTGACGGTACTAAAACGTCTACTCTAGCAGAGATTACAAGAAACACCCTAATAAGCAAAGGGATGAGAATCGCGACAAGTGAAAATTCTGCGGACTATGTTGTATACATAAACACCAATCCTAGAGCGGGTGAAGACATTCAAGGCTTTAAAGTGGCTTATCTAGACGGGAAAATTACCGTAAATGACACCAAAACAACTTCGGCGATTTTCGAGTATAGTATTTCCGGTGTAAAGGGCGTGCAACTTTCTCATGAAAATGCAGTCTTAGAGGCGTACAAAAAAGTACGGGAAAATATAGAGACGGTCCACATAAGCGAAATAATTAAAATTATTTTGTAAGTTTGGCATAATAACTGAAAACAACAATTCAACTAATATCTAGACAAAATGAAAACACGTGTTACCCTTTTAGCAATTGCTGCAGTGACAATGATTGCTATCCCTTCTTGTAAGAAGAACAAAGACGAGGTAAAAACTCCAGATCC
>JBDLUS010000152.1:0-3479 GCA_039805165.1 Bacteroidota bacterium
GCACAAGGTTCTTCCATTTATGGAAATAATTTGCTTGTGACTAACTGCGCTGAAAGCTGCGCGAACCTCAGCGTTGGCGGGACTTATCAGTTCGACAATTGCACCTTCGCAAACTATTGGAACAACGGCAACCGCACTTCACCAGCATTCTATCTAACGAACTATTACGAAGACATTAATCAGAACATTCAAACCAGAACCCTCACCAATTGCCTCTTCCGAAATTGCATCATGTGGGGAAACAACGCCACCCTCGGCGACTTCAGTGAATTCGTGGTAGATCTCAAAGATCCAGAACTTCAACAAGTGCAATTCAAATACTGCCTCGTAGACACCGACGTAGACGTCTCCGACGACGGTAACGTTTGGGAAAGCATGGTTAACAACCAAAACCCTTATTTCTGCGATTACGCCAACGGAAACTTCCGCGTTAACCAAGACGCTCCTCGCATGATCGGCGGCCCTTTCACCTTTGGTCCTGATATTTCAGGAAATAACAATGGGGATTGGAAGGGGTGTTACGATTACAACGGAAACTGTAACTAGCGTTACGAGGGCGAATATCTTCGCGAGGGTTGCCAGCAACGAGGGTTTTCAACGAAGGTGCTCCGCACGATTATTTCAATAAAGCTATTCTCCCTTTTTCTTAAATAATTCGCGAATTTATTCGCCCTCGTCGAAGACCCTCGCAACATAGTTGCCCTCGTCAAAGACCCTCGCAACGTGGTTGCCCTCGTCGAAGACCCTCGCAACATTGTTGCCCTCGCGAATACTTTCGCCCTCGTCGAAGACATTAACCGTCTATCGTTGTTTTTGAGTTTTGTCAAGTTGAAAACTTCCACTTCCCCTCATCTCTTCATTCCCCCAAAATGTGTTTCTTGCATTCTGAATACACACCATGAACTCGTCCATTCTACAAGCGCTTTTAAAACTGTTCGCCATAATCTCTGGCGATAAGAAAACGAATGGATATGAAGTCGTTTCGTTGTTTTTAGGGAATCGGTTGAGTCAGCAGCAGATTCAGGTTTTCTTAGATGACTACAAGGGCTATGTGGCGCTTTACCACAAGCCACGCGCGAATGCAGAGAAGCATACCGCAATGACTAGCGTGAAGGTCTTGCGCTTGTGCGAAGAGATACATACCTCCTTGAATCACCACGAGCGCTTCATGGTTTTTGTTCGTCTGGTTGAATTCGTTTTCACCTCACATGAACACACACAACAAGATTTAGAGTTTCTAACTACCGTGGCAGATGCGTTTCACATCGATGAAAAAATGCGCATGGCCATTATCCATTTTGTGCATTCCAAAGAAATTGAATCTTCCGATTATTTCTTCTGCATGCGCAACGGAGACGGACAAGAGCACAGTCATTTGCCTGCAGGCGATTTAATTTTCTTCCGCATACCGGAAGAGAATTTATTTTTCTTTCGCTACTTAGGAACAGACGAGCTGAAGTTGAACGGAAGTTCAATTACGCCAAGTTCAGTTTATGCTTTCTCTTCGGGAGCCTCCATTCGTAGTGCGAAGAGCAAGCCTGTTTTTTATAGCGATGTGCTGCATGCTTTCTTGGCTTCTGAACATTTAGATGGAATAGATTTTCTTTGCAACGCCATCTCTCATGATTTTCCAAATGGAAAAAAAGCATTGGAAACCCTGCGTTTCAGAGCTTCTTCCGGAAATTTAATTGGTATCATGGGTGGAAGTGGATCTGGAAAATCTACGCTGCTCAATATTCTTAACGGCAACACCCGTCCGAAATACGGCGATGTGCTCATTAACGGAAAAAGCATTTTCGATAAAAAGAAATCGCTGAAACACCTGATGGGGTATGTTTCGCAAGACGATATTCTCATTGAAGAACTTACGGTGTTTCAGAATTTGTACTTCAATGCGCAACTGCTTTTTAAAGTCAAGTCGAAGTTGGAATTGCAAAAGATGGTTTTGCGAACGCTGCAAGATGTTGGACTGTCAGATTGCAAAGATCTTCGCGTTGGAAACGTGCTAGACAAGACCATTAGCGGTGGACAGCGCAAGCGCTTGAACATTGCGCTGGAGTTGATGCGCGAGCCCGAGGTGTTGTTCGTAGATGAACCTACAAGCGGACTTTCCAGTCGCGATTCAGAAAATATTATGGATTTGCTGAAAGAGTTAACCCTTCGCGGTAAGCTCATCTTCGTGGTTATTCATCAGCCTAGCAGCGACATCTTCAACCTGTTCGATCAATTGCTTTTGTTAGATCAAGGCGGAATGCCTATCTATTATGGAAATCCGATCGACAGCATTTTCTATTTCAAGAAATTGGTGAATCAAGTGAACATAGACGAGAGTCGTTGTTCGCATTGCGGCAATGTCAATCCGGAACAACTTTTCAATATTATTGAAGCGAAGGTGCTCGACGATTACGGAAACGAAACGCAGCAACGACGTATTACTCCGCAAGAGTGGAACAACTTCTACAACATCATGTGTGCGCCCGAGCAAGACAAACGCATGAAAGAAGATGTGCAGAATGCAGAGTCTGAAAAGAAGTTATCGGGAAGCAATCTGCCCAATGCGCTGAAGCAATTTCAAGTGTTCTTTTGGCGCGACGTGCTCGGGAAAATTACCAATAAGCAATACCTTATCGTGAACCTACTGGAAGCGCCGTTGTTGGCGTTCTTACTCAGTTGGTTCATTAAATATTCGGCGAAGGACACGTACGTCTTCCGCGAAAATGTAAACCTACCTCAGTATTTATTCATTACCGTGGTGGTGGCGTTGTTCATGGGATTAACCGTGAGCGCGGAAGAAATTATTAAAGACAAGAAGATTCTGAAACGCGAGAAATACTTAAACCTGAACAAGAACAGTTATCTGTTTTCGAAGTTGGGTCTCATGTTTTTAATCTCGGCCATTCAAACAGCTTCGTATGTTTTAATCGGAAATTACATTCTTGAAATTCATGGCATGTTCTGGCCGTTCTGGATCATCTTGTTTAGCACAGCGTGCTTTGCGAATGTATTAGGATTGAACATTAGCTCTGCGTTCAACAGCGCGAAGGTGATCTACATTCTTATTCCAATTCTCATTATTCCGCAATTGTTGTTCAGCGGAGTGATTGTCCGTTTCGATCGCTTGCACAAATCCATGGTCACTGAAGGTGAAGTGTCTTGGGTTGGAAATGCCATGGCTAGTCGCTGGGCATATGAAGCCTTGGCGGTGGAGCAATACTGCAACAATGAATTTACTTCACGTGTGTTCGATACCGATGTTCAGTTGAAATCGCTTACCTGGGAAAAAGATTTTTGGGTAGCAGAAATGCGTAATCAACTGAACAATTGGGACAAGCCGAACAACAGCACTTCATTGGAATTGATGAAGAATGAATTCGCGAAACGGGCTGAAAGCACGGCTGAAATGAATTGGGCCTTGCAGCAAATTGAAACGAATGGAATAGGGGCGAGAGACACTCTTTTGGGTGTGTTGAGTATTTACG
>JBDLUS010000153.1:0-6396 GCA_039805165.1 Bacteroidota bacterium
TTGCTTCGCGGTGTTGAAGGCATTGGTGTTATTGAACTTACTGGGAGCGACGTAATTCGTCATCCACTTGTGAAGCGAGTGATCTCTGCGTTCGAAAAGATGGAGGCTGATGCTCAAATGAGAAAAGATCAATTCGCAAAACGAACGGATTCGCCGGCGAATTGATCTTTTAACATATTTATTACTTCTTGATGAAGCGTACTTGCTTCAACCCTTTACCGTCATTGAATTCCATCAAGTAAATTCCGCTTGCCCAGTTTGAAACATTTAGTTCAATGCGGCTAGCCGATCTTCCTGCGTGGATGATTCTTCCCACTTCATCGCGAACGGTTAGGTTCAACATGGAATGAATACCTTCAACTATAACCCTATCAGAAGATGGATTCGGGAAGACGTGGATGGCGTTCAATGCTGACTCGCTAACACTTCCAACAATATCAATACTAATGACATCAGCAAAATTAGAATTGATGAATGGGTTTCCAACTAAATCAAGTCCATTTTCAAGTGATACTGTTAAGTTCATGCTGGTGAACGGAGCGTCTAGCGTTGTTAAGGTATAAGTGAATCTATATGTCGTTGCATCTATCCATGTCGCTCCAGTTTGTGTGAAATAGTCAAGTACAAACGGATCAGCAAAAGTCAAAAGCGGCACTGTAGAAGCTGTCATTGCCTCACTGTATAAAACATCGATATAAAAGTCTGAGGTCAATCCTTCATAAAGAGTTGTTGAAGGTATAATCTGAACCACTGTTGGATTCTCGGTATCAATCATGAATACATTCGATTCAATAACTGCAGCGGCGTTGCCGTGAATATCAGTCGCGCTAATCACAGGAGTTAATGAAGTGAAAAACTCTTGTCCATCGTTCTCTAAATATTCAACAACAAATTCAGAAGCCGAATTCCATGTTGAAGAAAGCAAGCTTATTGAATTCAATTCAGGATCTCCTTCAACAAAAGTTACTACAGGAATCTCGCTAACATTCATGTCTTCCTCAAAAGTGAAAGTCAATTGGAAGGTCTGTCCAGCCGTTGCATCTGTTAAAACAGCATTTGAAGAAACAACATTTACAGCAGGATTACGTGTGTCAATATTCAAAATATCAACTAATGTGTCTTCAATTTGAAGGTTTCCAGACAAATCACTTGCAGTTAAAGAATGTAAAGCAACATTCACCCATTCTTCATTCAAGTCGGTCACGTTGAATACCGCGTGATAAGTACTCGCGTTGCTCCAATATCCCGATGCTGTATTCTGCGACAATCCCGCAGGCGTTTGATCTATGAAAGTTAAGATCGCAGGGAAGTTAGTATCCATCGTTTTGTTGAAGTACAAAGTAACTTCTGTTGCACCAACAGCAGCAGTTGCATCAGTCACCCAGATGTCTGACGCTACAGAAGCTGTAACTTCCGGACGAACCATATCTACCTTCCAGTTACCCCCAACGTAAGCTCTTGCGAAACATCCATCAATTCCTTTTCCTCCAACTACTCTGAAATTAATTCCGCTATACGGTTGAGTAGCTTGTGCAACGAGGTATTCAACTACCAATGTTGAATCGTTCAACCAAAATAAATTGGATTGAGTTAGGATCCCTAAAGCAGATAAATCAATAGAAGCAAATGTTACCACTGGAATAGCACTTGCAGACATTGGCTTGTTAAAGTTGAAAAATGCACTTACTGAATTTCCAATGTCTGAAGAGGAAATAATCGGGTCAGAGAATGTAACACTCACCACATGAGGAACTACTGCATTGTTTATCGACTCGGCAAATTGAACTGCCTGTGGCCCCAATTCAATTCCAATTTTTCTACCAGCAATATCGTCAAACGGCGCATGTATTCCGCCCCAAATGCGGGAAAGTGAACATTGATCTGAAGCATCTTGGTAGGTAGCCCATTGCAAGTCAATATCGGTTGAAGGCCCCTCTTCAAAAACTAAATACTGATTTTGAGTTGCAAAGAACTCCCCCATTCCTCCGGGGAAAAACTGACTTCCAGTTATCAAGGTCATTACTTCTGCAGCAGTTCTGGAGTAAGTTGAATGTCCGCTAACATAACCAGGAAAAGGGGGTGTGACAAAGCTTGGGCGTTGATACGGCCACCAGTTTTTGGCCAAAATCCAATCCACTCCAGCATAAGTATTTAGAGGATTCGGAATGTAACTCGGTCCTTTCCATGTGCGAATTTTCACTTGACCAATATCGCCTGACATAAAGCCATTTAGTGTATCCGCGGGTTGAACCAACTCGATGTAATTCGGAATCAATGGTAAACCTTGGAAGTGGTAATTCGGCAACGACGGATCCGAAGATTGTCCATTATCCGCCATTTTTCGAATAACAGAAACTGGACGACTTCCATCGTAATAACCTTTAATTCCCCAGGCGCAGATGGCAGCATCGTGCACGGCACCGCCCATTGCAAAATAAGATTTTACGTCCCACTCTAAATCATCTAATATCTCACCCTCTCCACCCCATTTTCTTAAGAATAACGGATGGTCATGTACGACATTCATAATCTTAAACCAATGCCCTGGAGGTGTTTCACTCGATGGACCATCGGCCCAGAACTCTGCAAGAACCCGCGTAAAATCACCTCGTTTTACCCATTGAGGTGTATAAGGTTGACCTGTAATTGGATTTAAAGGACGACCTGTTCCATTGTCACCGCCTTCGAGCAAATTATAGAATTGAGGGAAGTCTGCAAATGTTTCGGGTAACGCTTGAACATTACAAACGCTCGCAGGAGAAATGTCTATAAGTGTTGTATCATCTGGTGTCAAATGTGAAGACCAGGTTGCAACCATTACGTTTCCCCAAACAAAGGGATGGTCCAATGTGGCAGTATCCTCAGGCATCAACATCGGCGGTAATCCTGGATCTTTAAATACATTCCAAAAATTACCGTCGCGGAAATGGACAGTCTTGTCGGCTTCGGTTAATGAAAAGGGCTTCACATTTCCCCACTCGGGAGAGAGAGCAGCAGGAGTTGGCAAACCTGGAAATCCATTTTGATCAACGAAATTTGCTAAGTTTAACGGCTGCCAATGATTGATGTCAGTCAAATTCGGATTGCCCGGAAACACGGGTAACATGGGTGCATTCACTGGGACATAATACTGATTGGAATAGTTGAATTGCTGATTCGAACCATCTTGATTACCATAAGCGATGTATTGAGCGGCAATGTAGTTACCCAATTTAGCAGGGTCGCCATCACTGTAGTCGGTTGATGTTACAGCCGTGTTGTAGCCTAAACCAAACATCACGAAATTCGCCATTGTTAAGGTGTTAATCCAATTCGGCGAAAACTGATAACGATTGATAACCATACGATAAGCAGCGTAAGAAATTGCCTTCTCACGAGCTATTTGAATATTGTCAGGTTCAGCCATACCGTTGTATACTGAATTGAAACCGTTTAAACTTTGTCCGATTAAATAGGTCTTCGCTGTGTCGTCAAACAATGCCCATGCATCATACATTGCAGCATGGATGTGAAATAAATTTCGCGCGTGAATAGTAGGACGAGCGTTGTCATTGCGAATGGCTTGAAGAACTACTTCATCCCATTGACGGGCAACAGAGTATTCTTGAGCCTGCATAGAAAATGCAGAAATGAATAAAATTGACAATCCTAGTAAAAGAGACTTCATAGTATATGGTTTAGGCACTACGAAGATAACTCAGGAAAAGGCTGAAAGGTTGCTTCGATTTATGAGTTTTCGCAGACTTTCTTTAAGTTGGCTAAATCTAATCTACATATTTATGTCTTGGACCATGCGGAGGTCTGCCTCCTGGCGGAGGACCTGGATGTCCACCCTTTCTTCCGACTTCTTCCAACAACACTTTATGAAATTCTCTCTCAATACCCGGAAGCTTTGCGGTTTTCTGAACACCAATCACTTTGCTGCAGGCTATCATAAAGTTTGAATCTTCTTCGACTTCTTTAACACGAAGCGCAGAGATTTCATTATTCAACGACTCAAAGGCCTTTTGATTTTCACCTACAGCGTCCATCTTGTCCATTACCTTTTTCAACTCCTTGCGATGGGTCTTTTGTGTTTCTTCGTGTCCATTGTAAACCGGCCAAAACTTTTCAGCCTCCACGGGAGTCAATGCCAATTCGCTTGTAATGTAGGCGCGCTTTAACGCTTCTACTTTCTCGCTGCGCTTCGGTTCATCGCGATCAGGCTGTGCAAAAGCCATCACAGAGCACAAACTCAAAAATAAAATCATTGTAATTTTCATGTTGTGTTAATTTAAATTCTCAATTAATTCTGAATCTTGTTCCAATAAATAATAGACCAACTCTTCCCTCGGAATTTCCTTCAATCCCTCTGCAACCTCTTCCTTGGTCGAAAGATTTTTCGACCCTATATCTTCCTTGGTCGAAAGATTTTTCGACCCTATATCTTCCTTGGTCGAAAGATGTTTCGACCCTATATCTTCCCCATTCTTACCTCCTCTTACCTCCTCTTCCCTCCTTTCACCTTGTGCAATCTCCTGCGTTTGACCTTCCCCCTTCCACATAAATAAACCAATGCCCACAAAGCATGCCGCAGCCAATGCCAGTATCCATTTACCTGTCGGAAACTTCCGAACCGGCATGAATGCCTTTTTATTATTTTCGAAATAATCCGAAGGGACATTCCACTCGTTATTCTTCATTGTCTTTTGCATTTAATTCAACCTTCATTTCGTTGTGTTGAATGTCTTGTTTTATTTTTTCTACTGCGTGATGGAAGCTAGCTTTCAACGCGCCTATACTAGTTCCAGTGATCTCCGCAATTTCCGTATACTTCTTCTCTTCGTAATACTTCATCACAAACACAGCGCGTTGCTTTTCCGGAAGTGCCGCCACCATGGCTTGCAAACGCCGTTGCATTTCATCGCCGGTATAATGCGCGTCTTCCTCTAACTGCTTGGCGTTACTTAAAATGAGATTGTTCCAATCTCCATTTATCGTTCGCTTGCTCCGTTCTATGTGGCCCAAGGCTTCCCTGTAAGCGATACTGTGCATCCACGTTCCCAATTTACTTTCTCCGCGAAAATTGTCTATTCCCTTGAATACGCGTACAAATGTTTCTTGCAAAACATCGTTAGTGTCTTCGTGGTTCAATAACATTCTTCGAATAAAAAAGTACAGCTGTTTTTGGTAGTCTGAAATAAGCATCTCATATCCTTTATTTCGCGTTCTTGAAACGGAAATTAGAGTTAAGATTTCTTTTTCACGTCCTACCATTATCAATTAGAAGAGAAAGTTTCAAAAGGGTTTAATTCGAAATGAAAAATTACCATTTCCCTCTGTGTGTCTCTTTTTCAAGAGCCTTTTCCAAATGCTCTAAATAGGCCGCTCGAGAAATGAGTTCAGCGCCCAAAGAAACCAAGTGAGAGTTTTCTACCTGTCCGTCTACCCATTCCATTCCGTATTCCTTGCAGCGTTGAATCAAATGCCACAGCGCTAATTTCGAAGTGTTCGATTCGGTTGAGAACATACTTTCTCCGCAGAACATGCCGCCTAGGTTCACACCGTACAATCCGCCTACAAGTACATCTCCTTTCCAAATTTCCACGGAATGAGCAAATCCCAAAGCATGCAGCTCTGTATAAGCTTCAATCATTTCAGGAAGAATCCACGTTTCGTCTTCGCGCCCATTGCCCGCGCAAGCTCTGACAACTTGATTAAATGCACGATCAAAGGAATAGGTGTAAATACCTTTATCGTAGAGCAAACGCGTTGACTTACTTGGTTTGAAGGATGGGACATGAAAGACGCAGCGTTCTTCCGGACAGTACCAGCGCGGTTCTCCGGGCTCTTCGTACCAAGGAAAGATTCCTTTTGAATACGCGAGTAGCAATCTTGAAACAGACAAATCTCCACCAACAGCAACAAGATTGTCTTCAAATTCCTCTGGACCGGGGAACCACAATTCGTCTGAGAGTCTGTAAATTGGCATCGCGATACGAAGTTAGTTCTACTTTGACTTCGAAATGAAAAACTATGCAGTGGATTGAAGAACAATTACAAAAACCTTTCGAGCCGAAGGCCTACAGCGAACTCGATGCATACATTCGGGAAAGCGCAGCTGAAGCGCGAAAGCTCACGCCTACGCCGCGAGAAAGCGCTGTGGTCATAGTCCTTCATCCGCATGAAGGTGATGCTGGGTTGACTTTGATTCAGCGTCCGGTCTACAATGGAGTTCACAGCGGGCAAATGGCATTTCCCGGTGGAAAGAAAGATGAAGGCGATGAAAGCCTTTTGCATACAGCCTTGCGCGAGTTGAACGAAGAAGTGGGGCTTTCCCTTCCAACCGAAAAAAATTATTTCATGTTGAATGAAATCTTCATTCCCCCAAGTCGCATGCTGGTTCAGCCGTTTGCG
>JBDLUS010000154.1:0-4397 GCA_039805165.1 Bacteroidota bacterium
TGAATGCGCAGTACAACGCTGCCAATGGTGTAAGCTTCTTTCCTGGAATTGAAACCATTCGTCACTTCACGAACAAGTCTGCCATTTTCGCTAACGTTGGAACCGGCAATCGTCTTCCTTCCTATACAGAACTCTACTACACAGGGCCGGGAAACAATTCAAATGATTCATTGCAAGCTGAAAAGGCGCGCAACTTTGAACTAGGTTTCAAGAAATTTGGAAGATTGAATTTCACGGCAAGCGGATTTTACCGCAGTGTGTACAATGCAATTAGCTACACTCGCTCAAACTCCAACGATGACTGGACTCCCTCAAATTTCACAACTGTGAATTTCTTTGGAGTGAATGCCAATCTCCATTGGCAAGTTGCTGATAAAGCCTCTTTAAAATTGAATTACACGTACCTCGATGCGCAGTTGGGAACTGAGAACGATGTGCAAAGCAAGTACGCATTGTTCCATGCCAGACATCGCGTTGCGTTTCAATACCGTCAAGAAATCACCAGCACATTTAGCACGAACCTTACCGTTCGCTACACCGAACGTTTCACTGGAACAAACTTCACAGTCCTTGATTTCCGTGGCATGTGGAAGTTGAATGAAAACATTACAATGAATTTCGATTTGACCAATTTGCTCGACAGAAAATACATTGATCAAGGATTCATAGAAATGCCCGGACGTTGGTTCCGTATTGGATTTCGTTTCAACATTAACTAAAACAACTCAAGTGATTGAGTTATCTTAGCAGGCAAGAAAACAGTATGTCGGTATTCGGAAACCTTTTCAAAAAGAAAAATCCACAATTGGATGAAGCCTTAAGCTTCGCTCCTATTGTTGCCGATATGCACAGTCATTTGCTTCCGGGCATTGATGACGGTTCTGTGGACATGGAAAATTCCATTGAGCTAATTTCAGCCTTGCACAGCATGGGTTACCAAAAGCTCATTACTACTCCGCATATTTTCTGGGACATGTATAAAAACACGACCGAAATTATTCGCGAGAAACAAGCACTTGTTCAAGCTGAATTGAATCTTCGTGGAATTGATGTTCAATTGGAAGCCGCTGCGGAGTACTACGTGGATGAGCATTTTGAAGAACTCATTGCAAAAGATGACATCTTGAGTTTTGGTGATAAATACGTATTGTTTGAGTTGTCTTTTGATACCGAGCAGATCAATTACAAACGAGCTGTTTTCAATTTGCAATTGAACGGATACAAACCCATTCTTGCCCACCCTGAGCGTTACGAATATTGGCACAATAACTTTTCCAAATACGAAGACGTGGCAGATCGTGGCATTCATATTCAGATTAACACGAACTGTCTAACAGGACATTACGGTCCAGGTGTGAAGCGCACAGCGGAACGTCTAATCGAAGCAGACTTGGTCGATTTTATTGGAACAGATACGCACCACGTGGGACATTTGAATTTATTGGAAGCCATGCGACGCTCTCCCTTTCTAAAAAAATTAGTTGAATCTGGAAGACTCCTCAATTCAAAATTGTAGTCATCTAACATTATTTTATTGTAAACTCGCAAACCTCAATCTTAAATATCTTAAATTCGAAAAAACAAATAACATGAGCAAACAAATTTGGAATATCGACGGCGCCCACAGTGAAATTGGGTTCAAAGTTCGTCACATGATGATTACCAACGTAAACGGTATCTTCAACACTTATACTGCAACTATGGCTGCAGATGCAACGGATTTTTCTGATGCTGAAATTTCTTTTGAAGCTGACATCGATTCTGTTAACACACGTAACGAGCAACGCGATGGTCACTTGAAAAGCCCTGAGTTTTTCGATGTAGAAAAATTCCCTAAATTGAATTTCAAGTCGTCTTCTTTCACAAAGACTGCCGATGGTCAGTATACAATGAAAGGAATGTTTAATATGCACGGTGTTGAGAAAGAAGTTTCAATGAACGTTGAATTTACTGGAACTGTGGTTGATCCATGGGGACAAGTAAAAGCTGGTTTCGAAATCACAGGCGCTTTAAACAGAAGCGAATACGGATTGACTTGGAGCGCAACTAGCGAAGACGGATCAATCGTATTGGACGAAGTGATCAAGTTGGCGTTGAACGTTCAAATGATCAAGCAAGTCTAGAGATTAATACCGAATGTGAAGAAGAATGTTCTTCCATTCGCGGGTAACAATCCAGGGCCGGGGTAACCTCCGGCCCTTCTTGTGAAATAACTTTCGTTGAAAAGGTTGTTCACGCCCATTTGAAGAGTATACTTCTCTTTTCCGCTGTAGGCGAAACTTAAATCGCTGACTTGATAAGCAGGGATTAAACCTTCTTTAGCATCTGGACTAGGTACGACTTTATTCAATGCTTCTGCAAAAGCATCACTCACTTTGTTCAATTGATAAGTCGCCGTGAAGCGATTCAACTTGCACGTCAAACCATAACGCTGAATGCGACGTGGAGCATTCTCAACCGATTTGTTTGTTCGGTCGGAAGAAGAACCTGCTACAACTGTAGGGTCGTTCCACGAAGTATAAACCGCTTCGTTGTATGCTATTGAAGCAAACGGATGCACACTTATTATTCTTCCAGAATGATGTGCCTGGAAAATATTTCCTTCAACATAAATCTCTATTCCTTTTGATAATGAAGATCCGATGTTCGTCACGTGACGAATGTTGGTATTGATTTCAGAATACGTTCCAATTCGATCTTGAATATTCATTTGATAAACACTCACATCGTAGCTCACATAGTTCTTCCAAGAACCACGAACACCAAGGTCAATGTTCAAAGATTCGCTGTCTTTTAAATTCGGATCTACAACATCTGTTGTGGCTGAAGGAATCACTTCAGAAAATGTCATTGGACGAAAGGCCTGAGAAGCATTTGCGTAAATTTCATTTTTCTCGTTCAAATGGAACTCCGCTCCTACTCCGGCAAGAACTTTTGAAACGGTACGCTCTTGTAACGGAATAGCTCCGTTGATGTAATTCACTGTTCCACTTCCGTAGGCTGTTATCTGCTCAAAACGAACACCCGGAACTAACAACAAACGCTTTCCTACATACAACGCCTGTTCTGCAAATAGCGCGTAGTTCTTCGTTCCGAAAACGTAATTCACTTTATACCCTAAAGAATCTAAATCCATGTTGTAATCGAACTCTGTTGTACCGTTACCCTTTTGATGACGGAAAGTCTTCGCTTGATAAGCTCGGGCACCGAAGGCCAAAGTCTGTTTATTTCCAAATAGATTAAATACATACTTGCCGCGTAACTCGGTTCCTATATTTTGATAACGGTCGCTGTCTACTCTGCGAACGGCGTAATCATTCGTGGTGCTGAGGACATTATCGGCAGTAGTAATCGGATCTAAAAACCCTACACTTCCGCGTGTAGCCAGCAACCCAAAGGTTTTTAATTCAAGTTGAAATTTTTCCGATGAAACTATATCCAACTGGACATTCATCATATTCCATGGAATGTGAATCCAATTACGTGCGCGAAAGATCTGTTGTGCATTTTGTTGAAATTGTACATCTGTTAATCCACCTGGCTGCTGACTCATCATCGTTGAATGGGTATACTCAGCCTTCAGTTTCACGCGATTGCTGAAATCATAACCCAACGAGATAAATCCTGTTTGTGTTGAATAAGCACTATTCTCTCTCCAACCATCTGCCGATCTTCTATGGTAAAATGAATAGAACGAAAATTTATCCTTACGAACGCCTGTGCTAATGAAATTATTGAACAAACCGTAAGAGCCGAAAGTCTGACGAATCTTTGTCTCACTTCCGTTCGCTGTGGGAGCGCTGTCAAAGACATAGTTAATCATTCCACCGAACTGAGGACCATATTGAAGACTGCTTGCTCCGCGAAGCACTTCAATCCTTTTAACCGCATCGGCAGGCGGAGTATAATAAGCTTCTGGATACCCGAAAACATCAGAGGCAATATCATAACCATTCTGACGCATATTGAATTCCCATGAGCGATTCGGACTTAATCCGCGCGTGGCGATTCCTGTTTGAATACCACTTCCATCGCTTTCCCAAACCATAATACCAGGTATTCTTCCGAAAAGCTGGCGTGAATTGTTCGATGACAGGTCTATGTTCAATTTCTCTGGCGTAACAAAAGTCGTTTTCTTTCCACCGTAAATTCTTACTCCGTCAATCGCAGGAAGATTTCCTGTTTCATCGAAAACAGCCACTTTAATTTCTACCGGTTGAGTGGTGTATTTTGGTAAGGTGTCGCTTTGCCCCATTGCATTTAATGCAAATAAACAAGCCGCAGTAATATATATGTTATTTCTCATAAGTGCTATTTAGATTAATTCTCGATTGCAAAGAAAGACCAATCCAAAGAAGAGGGCAATACCACATTTATAGTAAAAAAAAGAGGACCGA
>JBDLUS010000155.1:0-7436 GCA_039805165.1 Bacteroidota bacterium
CGTTGTTGTTCAACAGCACCATCAACACAAACTACAAGCGTGCATTGCACTTGAGAAGAAGAACAGAGTGTAGTGCATTCAACAGTGTTTTTGCTGGATATCCAGTTGGACTTTTAATCGAGAGCGCTTCTACACAAGGAAATGCTACAGCAAACACTCTTCGTTTCAAGAACAACGTAATTGCTCAAATGAACGATTCATTGGCTACAGTGACTACTGCTAATCCAAACAACATCAATGCAGGTTTCAACATTACTAACTTCTTCAACGCGAATTCAAACGGTCTAGTTAACACAGGTGCTGAGCTAGGTTGGAACAGCATTAACTTGAACAATCCAGATTTCTCTATCCAAGCAAATTCTCAATTAATTTCAGGAGCAGATTTCTCTGATTCATATTTACAAGACGCATTCTTCACTCCGGTATCTTTCCGCGGTGCAATTGGTTCAGAAGACTGGACTTCTTGTTGGGCTGAGTGGGATCCACAAAATGCTGACTACTCTTCAGCTATGAACAACGCAATTACAGCGAATGTATCTTCAACAGGTTCTACTTCAATCTGCGAAGGTTCTATGGTTACTTTAGTTGCAACTTCTTCAGATGGAACATCTGAATTCACATGGAGCAACAACGGTGCTGCTGGAACGACACAAGACGTTATGACTGCTGGAACATACAGCGTTACTGCTCGTAACAACAAAGGTTGTACTGCAAACTCAAACCAATTAACTGTAATTGTAAACGAAAATCCAACAGTTTCAATCACTGCTAACGGAAGCACTTCTTTCTGCACAGGTGGCAGCGTTGAAATCGCTTCTTCTCAAGTAGGTGGAAACGTTTGGAACACAACAGCTACTTCTGATGCTATCACTGTAACTGCAACTGGTGACTTCTCTTTGGAGTACACAGATGCAAACGGATGTTCAGCTTCTTCAAACACCATTAGCGTAAACGTGAGTGATTCTCCAATCCCTACGATCTCTGCTAACGGAAGCACTTCAATTTGCGACGGTACTTCAGTTACTCTTTCAGCTTCAACAGCTGATTCATACGCTTGGACGTTCAACGGTGTTGGTCTTCCAAATACAACTCAAACGATTGACGTAACGCTTGAAGGTCTATATACAGTAAACGTAACAAACGCTGATGCTTGTAGCGGAGTAGGTGCTTCGACTCCGATCTTAATCAATGTAAATCCGACTCCAACAGCTGACGCATCTTTCACTCAAACAAACGGAAGCTACACAGTACAGTTCTTGAACAACTCTACAAACGCAACTTCTTACACTTGGAACTTCGGTGACGGAAACACTTCAACATCTGCTAACCCTTCGCATACTTATGCTACAGGTGGCGACTTCACAGTTGTTCTTACAGCTACGAACGGAGATTGTTCAAACACGTTCACTATCAACTTGACTAGCGTTGCGGTTTCTGAAAACGTTGCTTTCGAAGACCTAATGGTTTTCCCTAATCCAACAGAAAACGAATTGAACATTCAATTCAGCGCATTCGATGCTGGTATCATGAACGCTACAATTTTCAATCTTGCTGGACAAGTAGTTTCTGCTGAAGCATTCGCAGTAAACGCTGGAAACATGTTCCACACAATCGACACAAGCAACTTAGAAAGCGGAGTTTACTTCGTGAATCTTAACAACAACAATTCAAACATTACCATCCGCGTAATTAAGAAATAGTCGTTTAAGTTTAAGTTAGAATTAAGGAGCGAACTTCGGTTTGCTCCTTTTTTGTTTTTAAAGGTAAGAGAAGGGAAGAGAGGGGAAGAGAGGGGAAGAGAAGGGAAGAGAAGAGAAGGTAAGAGATGGGAAGAAAAGGGAAGATGTTCAACTAGTTATAATAGTCGAAGACCCTCGTTGCTTGCAACCCTCGTCCGAAGGACCCTCGCGAAGCATTTGCCCTCGCAACTCATGTTGCCCTCGTGAAGCATTCGCCCTCGCAACTCATGTTGCCCTCGCGAAGCAATCAGCTTCGCATTACAGCACAATATTCTTCCTCTGAAACAACGCATTCGGAATCTTCGGGTCATCAATCTCTTGATAAAACACTTGCGTAATTTCTTGAATGGTTTTGGTTAAATCTTGAATATTCTTTCCGCTTGTCATGACCGTTAAGATGTATGCCTCGCCGTCTAAATAAATAATACCCGACTCGTGAATTTCATGCTGCACGCCACCGTCGCCCCATTCGCCGAATTTGTGCGCAACCGGAGTTCCAGCAGGAAGGCCTTTTAAAAATCCCTCTTTGAAATCACATTCCGTTAAAAGTTTAATGGCATATTCAGAGCTGGCAATTGATAAATATCCCGCATTGAACAAGACTTTCAGGAAGACCGAAAAGTCTTCAGCCGAGAGGCTGTAATTCACATCCATAATATTCGGCACTGGAAGACCAACATTGTCGTATGTCTTTTTGAATTGCCCGACATCTAAGTTTTTCTTCAACAAGAAAGTCGCATTGTTGTCAGAGTATTTGATCATGTATTCCAACAACTCATTGATTGAATAAGTCTTTCCAACTTCAATTTGTTTTGAATTATACGACTGCGAAGGAATGTATTGTCCCGCTTCGAAGGTTACAGGTGCGTTCAAAATTCCAGGTCTATGTTCTTCAAACTTCAAATAAGAAATGAGAATGGGGACTTTAATCAATGAGCCTGGATGAAAAGGAACTTTTCCTTGAAAGCTCATCCAGTTTCCTTTCTTGAAATCACGCAAATAAACCGAAGCGTTGGTGAGCGTTCCGTTTTTCTGTTTGTCAGCAACAAGCGTTTCAATCTTCGTTTTCAAAGACCCGTACAATGCCGACTCGTTCTCGGGCTCTGCATATTCCAACGGCTTAATGTATTCGTAGCCCAATAACCGTTTTATGTTGTAAGAACATTCTCCGCTTGCAGCATTGGAAACAGCTTCAGCCGGCGAGCTTTTTTTTCTCACAATAAGAAAAGTAGCAGCGCTGCATAGCACAGAAGTTACGAGCACTGCGGTGAGCGCTTTCTTTTTAGAAACCATATTTTAATACGTGTTGGTTTGTCCCTTGCAAAAGACCGCGTGAAGATATACCCATCAATTAAACTTTGAGTTTGAAGTTGCCTTCTGTTTTCCTTAACTCTTGGATTTCAATCCGCAACTAACGTCGAAGACATTCGCCTCCGGCATTCGTGCTTTGCACATTCGTAACTCCGTTACATTCGTTGCTCTGCAACATTCGTCCTCCGGACATTCGTTGCTTTGCCACATTTTCCCTTCTCTTACCTTTTCTTAACTTCTCTTATCTTTGAAAAAAAAAATGCGCTCAAAACTTATCGCCGGAAACTGGAAAATGAATACGAATTGGGAAGAGGCGAAAGCCTTGTTCCAAGCGGTGAACGAATTTCCTTCCAACAACAAATCAATGGCCGTGTGTGTGCCAGCTTGTTATCTAGCCGGACTATGTCCAACACATCCGAATCTTTCTGTGTTCGCGCAAGATTGCAGCGCACATGATAAAGGAGCTTTCACTGGAGAAATTTCTGCTACTATGTTGGCTTCTCTCGGAGTGAAAGGAAGTTTGGTTGGACACAGCGAGCGCAGACAATACCACAACGAAACTTCAGAATTGTTGAAGCGAAAAGTAGATCAGTTGTTGGCCAACAATCTAACTGCTATTTATTGCATTGGCGAAACACTTGAAGAACGCAACAACGAGTTGCACTTCGCTACAGTGACGAAACAAATTGAAGAAGTAATCGGACACCTTTCTGCCGATCAAATGAAGAACATTGTCATTGCATACGAACCTGTTTGGGCAATAGGCACAGGCGTTACAGCAAGCAACGAACAAGCGCAAGAAATGCACGCACACATTCGTTCGTTCTTGAACACCATGTTCGGAGAAGTATCAAACGACATTCAGATTTTATACGGAGGAAGCATGAACGCAGCGAATGCACAAGCGCTTTTGGCTTGCGAAGATGTTGACGGCGGATTAATTGGTGGCGCCTCATTGAAGGTTGCCGATTTCGAATTTATTTACAACGCCTAATGCAATACACGGTTTACACCTTTGAAGTTTTTCCGTTAATTCCGGGAAACGATTTAGTTATTGCTTCGTTGAGCGAATTGGCATTTGATAGTTTTCAAGAAACGGAAGAAGGGGTAGAGGCGTATGTTCCTTCGCACCTCGACAATGAAGAACTGCAAAACGCATTGTTGGAATTAATCCTTGAAGATGTGACCATTCACTTTTCAAAAAAGGAAATGGAAGACATCAACTGGAACGCCGAATGGGAATCTCAATTCGATCCGATCGATGTCGACAATCTTTGTCGTGTTAGAGCTCCCTTTCATGAAGCGAAAGCAGGCGTTCTTGATTTAATCATTGAACCGAAGATGAGCTTCGGAACGGGTCATCATGCCACCACGTATTTGGTGTTACAGAAAATGTTTGAGCTCGACTTTAAAGACAAGGAAGTAATTGATATGGGTAGCGGCACGGCAGTTCTTGCCATTGCCGCAGAGAAACTCGGCGCGAGGAAAGTATGGGCCATAGACATTGATGAATGGGCGTATGAAAACGCCATTGAAAATTTAGACCGTAACAACTGTTCAAAGATTGAAGCACTTTTAGGAGTGGAAGATTTGTTGGATGGAAAAAACGCAGACATCTTCATTGCGAACATCAATCGCAACATTCTTTTGGCCCAAGCGAAACACTACGAGAATAGCACTAAATCAGGAGCTCCATTGTTGCTAAGCGGATTCTACGAGAACGATGTTCCTGCATTGTTGGAAGCATTTTCAGCATTTGAATGGAAAGAGACTCGTGTTCGTGATGAGTGGACGATGTTGTTTCTTGTCAGAAAATAGGGAACTACTTAATTGGAAAACCGAAGGTTTTATTCCTACTGCGTAATTGGAACTACGTTGCCTGGAGCTCGCTCTGCGAGCGGCATGGGTAATGCCCCCACTGATAGGTGGGGGATAGAAATTTAAGATAGTACTCCAGTCTTAAGTAATTGTATTATTCTAATCATTCTCCCCCAGCTGCACTGGGGGCATTACTCATATCGCCCTATGGGGCTCAGGAACTACGTTGTTAAACCCTCGTCCAAAGGACCCTCGCAACGGATGTTGCCTTCGCAAAGCCATTTGCCCTCGCAACGCTAGTTGCCCTCTTGAGAAAGTCGCTTTCGCGACTAATAATGCAAATCAAGAATATGCGAAACTTCCTTTCGCAAGTAAGGAAGTTCCTTCCAGATAAAATTCCAGATTTTTTCGTTGGCGAGATCGTCGTAGGAGTGAACAACGTCGTTGCGGAGTTCTATGACGCGACGAGAATTTTTGATGCGCATAACACGGGTGTGATCGACTTTCACGATGTCGTGCATGGCTTCGCCAATAATAATGAGGTCGCGCTCTATGGCGCGACGCATCATTTTATTCGATAAGTATAATTTGAAATCTTCAATGGTTAACCCATTTGAGAACTCATGAATTTCATCAATGGAACGAACAATGTCCGAGAGTAAATCACGAACGTAACTATCCATTCTCGAATCCGAGTTTCTTCGCAAGTTCGTCGCTGATCGCTGGGAATTTTCTTCGTTCAACCAAGAAAGAGGTGAGTTCCGCGAATTCTTGAAACACGTAATGCTTCATTGCCGCTTCACGCAAATATCCTTTTCCTGTGCTTCCTCCTGTTCCCGCTCTTCCGCCAATCATGCGGTGAACCATGTTCATATGTCTCCATCTCCATGTCGCTAACAACTCGTCAATGTCTAACAATGAATTGATAATTCTATACGGATTTTGAAGAATTGGATAGTCGCGATACAACATAATGAAGAGACCAGCTCTTCTGGCTTTCGCGCTTAATTTTCTATTTTCAACGGGTTCGTTCGACATGAACAATTCATCGAACGCTTTCAAATTCTGCATTTCCATTTCACTCAATGAAGAGGAATAGGCGTTTCTGTATTGCGTGCAAAAATCTTCACTTCCCCAATATTTCTCTTCGAAAAATGGCATGCGCTCCAACCAGTTGTTCACCAATTCCAAAAGTGTTGTTTCTTTCGCTAATGTGTAAATCTGTTTCGCGTCTTCGCTGCGTAATTGACTGGTGAAATACTCTTGTCCATGACGTTCTTCCACTTTCAATCCCAACAAAGTCTCTAAAACTTTGAATTGCATGCTCTGAAATCCGCTTGCCGGACGAAGCATGTCGCGGAAGTCTAAGAAGTCTTGCGCCGACATGGTCTCCAAGATATTAATCTTGTCAACCAAGATTCGAAGGATCTCAGTAACACGGTGCATGCGGTTTACAGCGATTTGCAACTCTGGGCTGTTGTCGTTAATGTTCTCTTTCGCAAGAATGTCGTAAACCGATTTCATTTCAAACAGTATCTGCTTGAACCACAATTCGTAAGATTGATGAATAACAATAAACAACATCTCGTCGTGAGCGTGTTTACCTTGTTTATCGCTTTCGAGTTCTTGCGCGTTAAGAACTTCTCCCAGTTTTAGATAGTCGCTGTAATACATGCCTGCAAGTTACAAAGGCAATTCTAGATAACCTTATTTCGATTTAATAAATCGAAAAAGACTTTTATCAGTGAGCAAAGTATAAACGCCTGAAGACAAGTTTCGACAATCGATTTCTTGCGTGTTGCTGAACAATAAAACTGTTTGTCCGCTTGAAGAAATAATTCTTCCAGAAATCTTTTCTGAGCTGCGAAGTACTTCAATAACCGGATTCGGATAAAGCGAAATTCCAGAAACAAGTTCATTTACATTCACCGGAAGATTGCTGGCATTCGGAGTAGAAACGGTCCAATCGATCCAATTTGGATTGGCATCCGTTGCTCTTCCATAAGAATGATTTATCGGGATGTTGGAATAGGTAATTGAATCTATAAGTACACGTGCATTGTTCTGAACTTCCGAAATGTAAACGGTTTCAGAAAGGTCATCGAGTTTGAAATCTAAATGATTCACGCCTTGCTCAGGTTCTTTATCGGCATACAACAATTGAAACTCTCCAGGATCGAGCGTCACATTCGGCAAGGGCCATTTGTTCCAATTACTGGCGTCGTCGGAGATGAATTTATTTCCGAGATACACAGCTGAAGGTCCAGGGTTGTACAATTCAATCCAATCTTCATTCGCGCCCAAAAAGTCAATGCAATTATCTGTTCCCAACGGTGCCACTTCATTAATAACCAACGGCGTTGAAGACTCTTGTCCATAGAGGTATTCAAAATTGCAATCGTGTGCATCAATGTCGTTCAGCCATTCAACAGGAATAACGCCAACTAAAATGTTTATACTATCTGTTGGAAGTGGTCCTTCAAAATGATAAAGCTGATCTTCCAGACTATAATATCCCAAGCTCATTGCCGTGGCATTGTTCCAAGTCGTAGTTCCGATTTCCTTCCA
>JBDLUS010000156.1:0-5884 GCA_039805165.1 Bacteroidota bacterium
CTGCGGCATTTGATGATGCAACGAATACATACAACCCTTCTGTACTTGCAGCATATACGTATGATTTAGTTCGCGACTTCAATAGTTTTTATCAGCAATGTGCGATTCTTCGCGAACCAAACAACGACTTAAGAGTTTTTCGTTTAGCACTAACCAAGCAAGTAGGCGAGGTGGTGAAAAAAACTATGAATGTATTGGGAATTGAAATGCCCGAAAGAATGTAATTATGTCAACACCTGAAGTGAGATTAAATACAATTGAAGAGGCGATTGCCGATTTCAAAAATGGTAAAGTAGTTATTGTTGTTGACGATGAGAATCGCGAGAACGAAGGAGATTTCATTGCTCCTGCTGAGATTGTAACACCTGAGGTTATCAATTTCATGACGAAATTCGGAAGAGGTCTTATCTGTGTTGCTCTTACGCAAGAGCGTTGTGAAGAATTGAATTTGGACTTGATGGTTTCAAATAACACGGATCCGCATAAAACAGCATTTACAGTTTCTGTCGATTTAATTGGAAGCGGCTGCACTACAGGTATTAGCGCACACGATCGTTCGAAAACGATTCAAGCGTTAATCGATCCAACTACACGTCCAGAGGACTTGGGTCGTCCAGGACATATTTTTCCTTTGATAGCGAAAGAAGGCGGTGTACTCAGAAGAACAGGACATACGGAAGCAACGGTGGATTTAGCGCGCTTGTGCGGTATGAAACCTGCAGGTGCACTTGTGGAGATCATGAACGACGATGGCACAATGGCTCGTCTTCCACAATTGCTCGAGATTGCCAAAGAATTAGATTTGAAAATCATTTCAATTGAATCGCTGGTTGCCTATAGACTTCAAAGAGAAACACTCATCGAAGAAACAAGAAGAGAGAACAGAAGTTGGTTGGGAATGGAGGTAGAGATTGTTCATTTTGGAAGTGAATCACATGCACGAAATCATGCAGCATTGAAGTTTGGCAATTGGAACGAGAACGAGGCAGTGCCTGTTCGCGTTCAAGCCGTTTCTTCATACGGAGATTTTATTGATGTGCTTCTTCAACAGCATAATTCATTGAACAGTGCTCTCGACACTATTCAGCAAGAGGGTAAAGGATTACTTGTTCTATTGGAAAATGAAAAACGAAACAACGATGAGCGTGATTACGGAATAGGCGCACAAATTATTCGCGCATTGAACGTTTCTAAAATGAAATTAATTTCTTCGTCTCAGATCAAACGTAGTGCCCTTGAGGGATACGGATTAGAGATTGCGGAATATATTACGCTTTAATATTGATATTATGATTTTACCGGTAATTGCATACGGAGATCCCGTATTAAAAAAGAAAGCGGACGAGATTGATGAGAATTATCCAAATCTGAAGGAGCTCATTGAAAACATGTTTGAAACCATGTATGCATCGAACGGAGTAGGCATAGCGGCACCGCAAATCGGACGTTCCATTCGTTTGTTTGTGATAGACGCCTCAGCCGTTGCAGAAGGGGAAGACGGTGATCCATCATGTGAAGACTTCAAACGTGTATTCATCAATCCAATCATCTTCGAAGAGTCTGGAACCGAATGGGCTTGTGAAGAAGGCTGCTTGTCTATTCCAAGAATTCGTGAAGATGTGAAGCGTAAGCCGAAATTGAAAATTGAATACTACGACGAGAACTGGGAGTTGTACGAGGAAGAGCTAGAAGGATTCGCTGCACGAGTTGTTCAGCATGAATACGACCACATCGAAGGAATCTTATTTACGGATCGAATTAACCCACTGCGCAAACAACTTTTAAAGGGTAAACTTCGTGATATTCAGAAGGGAAATATTTCCACAGACTACAGAATGAAATTTTACAAAGGATGAGAAAGTTACTTTTTATAGCTGTATCAGCAATCTTATTCGCTTCTTGTGGAGGAAATCAAACATCAGAGGCACCAAAGGAAAAGAAAATCAATGGAGATTCTTTATTGAAAGTCGTGAACGATTTCGATGCCAATATAAAGGCGGGTAATCCAATTGTTAAAATGTCGAGAGAGCAATTGAAAGGTGTTGTTTCGGCATACAAGGAATTAGCGTTGATAACAACCGACAGAAATACCCAAGTCATGTATTTTGAAAAGGCAGGAAGCATTAGCGGAGAAGCGCATTTCAACGAAGAAGTAAAAAGCTGTTTTGAAAGTGCATTCGCGCTTGAGAATGATCCGGAGAAATTAGCTGAGCTTCACTACACGTATGCATTCATTAACGACGCTAAACTCAAGCAATTCGATATTGCCCGTCAAGAATATCAATTACTCATTACAGATTTTTCCACTTCATTCTGGGCGGAACAAGCCAAAATGGCCTTGGAGGTTTTAGGAAAAACAGATGAGGAGATCTTAGCCGCGTTTAAAGCGAAGAACATTCAATAATTTGAATTGATTGGAAGTTAGTTCGCTTGTTATCAGTGTTGTGATTTTTGAAAGTGAGGGGTATTTTGAAATAAGGAAAGAAAAACAAAAAAAAGTCTTGTGGAATAGCAAGTTCTTTTTATTTTTGCAATCCAAAAGTTCTTTATAGTTAAGCGAGAGTAGCTCAGTTGGTAGAGCATAACCTTGCCAAGGTTAGGGTCGCGAGTTCGAGTCTCGTCTCTCGCTCAAGTTTTAAAAAAGCCTGATTGATTGTCAGGTTTTTTTTTATCTGAGTGTTTTGCCCGGATGGTGGAATCGGTAGACACGCAGGACTTAAAATCCTGTGGCCATTGCGGTCGTGTGGGTTCAAGTCCCACTCCGGGTACATTAGCGATTAATCGCGCAAATTAAATCCTTGAAGAAATTCAAGGATTTTTTTATTTAACGATGGAAGAAACAACCAATCCAATAGGACTCTTAAATGCCCTGCGCGGCGTCGCAGCTTGGATGGTTTGTATGTTTCATTCCGCATTCATTATTCAACCCTTTTATCCGGAATTTCATCATCTGCTCGATTGGGGACAAGAAGGCGTTTATGTTTTCTTCGTCATTAGCGGTGTTGTCCTTCCATGGTCTATGGAACAAGGGAAATACAGCTTTAAGAATTTAGATAAGTTTATGTTGAAACGAATCGTGCGATTGTATCCGCCTTTCGTAATCTCTGTCCTTGTTTTCGTTTTGGGAATATGGATCATGAAAGACAACCGCTCCTTCTACGATGTCGAAATAATGCAACGCTTCATTGATAGTGTAACGTTTCAAGTTCCTTTCAAAGAATCGAAGTGGGTGATTGAAGTGTATTGGACACTTTTTGTGGAATTTCAATATTACATATACCTGGCGTTGATCTTCCCGTTCTTGGCTAGCAACAGACTGTCTATTCGATTGATTGCCTATTACGGAACGCTCGCTTTAACCTTCCTTTCGCACTTCTTCGTGCCAATGCATACCAAGGAAAATGTGTTCTTCCATTTACCTGTTTTCGCTCTGGGTTTTTCGTTGTTCCTCTATTACAAAAAGAACATTTCGAAGTTGGAATTTTGGAGTGGAGTTGTCGCTTCTTTAGCGGTCGGACTCTTCAACATATATGATCAATTGCATTTGGGAACACACATTACAATTGTAGCAGGACTTACCTTCTTTGCAATCTATTTCATAAAAAAGGGTCCGTCGTGGTTGAACTTCCTTGGCGATGTTTCCTACTCGTATTATTTGTTTCATTTGTTTTTCGTTTCCTTCATCTACGGAAAATTCTACCACGAGGCGCAGGACGGGAAATTGGTTTGGGTTGTCTTCTTTGCCATTCAGGCCTATTCGGTTCTTGGTGCGTGGATGATGTATCATATTCTTGAAAAACCTTCTTTGGCCTGGACGAAAAAGATTCGTTATCGCTCCTAGGAACATTTCAGCAGCTATGTTGTTGTTGGTGTTATGAAAGTATATCGCCTATCTACAGAAACGTTTATTCCTGGTTCAATTGAAACCATTTGGAATTATTTCGCAACACCCATCAACTTGAACGAGATGACTCCTCCAGATATGAGTTTCGAAATTCTAACAGATGTGGAAGGTGTGAAGATGTATCCGGGTATGATCATTCAATACAAGGTTCGTCCGTTGTTAAATATTCCAATGGGATGGACAACAGAGATTACACATTGTGAAGATGGGAAGTACTTTGTAGACGAGCAAAGATTTGGTCCTTACGCCATGTGGCATCATCAGCATCACTTCGAAGCAGTTGCAGGCGGTGTGAAAATGACCGACACTGTTCACTATGCAATTGGAATGGGCATCCTAGGGCGTATTGCCTATTCGGTATACATTAAGAACAGATTGGCTGGAATCTTTTCCTACAGAGAAAAACGCGTGAAGGAAATATTCGGTTAATGTGAAACAATGAGTTTCTTCACTTCCGTGCTTTCTTCCGTTTGAATTTCAATTTGAAACAATCCATTCGGATAATCTGAAGTGTTTAGCTCATACGGGATGTTTCCGTTAACTAAAACATCCTCCACCTTCCTTCCGCCCAAATCATAAACGCGAATGCGCTGAATGGCTTTATTTGAAGAAATAGAGCAGGTTGTTTGTGAAGGATTCGGGTATAAAGTAATTCCTGTTTTTTCTGAAATTGTTTCAAGCGTATTTCGATCGTTGTTTTCGGAAGTAAATCCTGAAAGCGGTGCAATGCACATGGTGTATGCGCCACCGAAATTTCCAGCACCATAGGTGAAGACTGGAGCACTTGTCACAGCGTAGCTCGTTCCGTATTCCAAAAGAGAAACATTTCCAATGTTCAAGTAGTTATTCGCGTTCAGAACATCGTGTTGAATAGAGTTTCCTATTGGATTTCCATTCGCATCTAATTTTTGAAATTGCCATTTCCATCCAGTTGCACCAAAGACAAACGGAGTCGCCCCTATGAATGATACGCGTGGTTTCGTCGTAACAATACAACGGTCTACAAAGCGCAAAACAGGAAGAGGTTGAGCATTGATGTGAATAGGACACACTCCGAAAGCAGGTAGTGTAATGATTTCGTATTGCCCATTTCCATTTTGCAGAGTGTAAACATTACTCACTGTGATTTCGTAGTCCGTGTCGTAATGCAAACTAGGAAACACGCTACTTAAAATCAGCTGAGGTGTTGCTTGATTTTTAATTACGTTCTGTCCAGCACCTGCTCCCATAACTCCAAATAATTGGAATCTGTATGTCGCTCCAGTTGCAGGTTGCGCCTTGAAAAATTGACCCATGCTGAAGTTTACGCTAGGATTGTTTCCACACGCACCCTTTTTCAATTGACGCACACAAAGTGTGTAAGCACCATTTCCAGTTAAAGCATTTGTTGAAATAATTCCCACGAAATAGGTTTGTCCAGCAACGAGATTAGACGTGTTTAATATTTCACTTCCACTTGAAGTCAAGTCTTCGGAATCAATTAACTCGAAATTTGAATTGCGAAGTTCAATGCGAATATTCTCGGTGCTATTTGCTGAAATACTCGCACCCGATGTCGCTGCTGTAAATCGTCCCCACTTGTCGTGTTGATTCGAATTGTTTAATCCGAAAGCCGCAGTAGCAGAACTGTTCAGAAGGCTTCCATTTATAATATTGCAAACAGGGTAGTAAGTGGCGTTAATTAATTGGGCATTATTTGGATCTTCGCCTATAGCTGGGCAAATCCAACTTGCAGTTGTGCTGAATGTATTGCTGTTAATTGCGTCAATCCAAATCGAATACGAATTTCCAGCAACTAAGTACATTTGAAAATTACCGAAGTTGCTTTCAAGGCATATGGCGTTAGAGTAGTTGCAAACCCCATCGTTTTCCTTGTACGAAACTGCCAAGTTTAATGAGTTGGAAGAAAAGTTTAAAGCGTACGTTCCCGTTAGTGTTGGTGTGTAATTGAAAACGAATTCACGTCCAGATGCGCTGTTA
>JBDLUS010000157.1:0-11106 GCA_039805165.1 Bacteroidota bacterium
AAAGACACCGAGCATTTGCAGGAGTTTTTCGAAACATCGCACAGCAGCAAGTCTATCAAAGGCATTGCTGAGTTGTACCACTTGAATTATTTCAGCGCAGCGAATAACGACGAATTAAATCGAACGCTACCTTTGTTCTTCAAAGAAAAAAGCGTTTGCGTTTTAGAAATATTTACACACCAAGAAGATAATCCGAAGGCGTTGGACGCCTTCTTTCAACATACACAAAGAACATGAGTACACAGTGGACATCTATTAAGGCCTACGAGGATATTCGATTTGAATTCTATGAGGGCATTGCAAAAATCACCATTAACAGACCGCAAGTATACAACGCGTTCAGACCACAAACGAATGTGGAAATGATTGATGCGATGGACATTTGTCGCGAGCGTCAGGATATTGCTGTTGTGGTATTAACAGGAGAAGGCGATAAGGCGTTTTGTAGCGGTGGCGATCAGAACGTTAAAGGTGTGGGCGGATACGTTGACGAGCGTGGTGTTCCGCGTTTGAATGTTTTGGATTTGCACAAGCGCATTCGCGAGCTGCCTAAGCCTGTTATTGCCATGGTGAATGGATATGCTATTGGTGGAGGACATGTTTTACACGTGGTGTGCGATTTAACCATCGCTTCCGATAACGCACGTTTCGGACAAACGGGGCCGAAGGTGGGAAGTTTCGACGCTGGATTTGGATCGAGCTATTTGGCGAGACAAGTCGGTCAAAAGAAAGCGCGTGAGATTTGGTTCTTGTGTGAGCAATACACTGCTGCAGAAGCAGAAGCAATGGGCATGGTGAATAAGGTTGTGAAGTTGGAAGAGCTGGAGGCAACAACCATTCAATGGTGCAAGACCATTATGAAAAGAAGTCCGTTGGCTATTAGAATGATTAAGCGTGGGTTAAATGCTGAACTCGATGGTCAGCGTGGATTAATGGAATTCGCTGGGGACGCAACATTGTTGTATTATTTGACTGAAGAAGCACAAGAAGGAAAGAAGGCGTTCCTCGAGAAGCGTGATCCAGATTTCCAGCAATTCCCGAAATTTCCATAATGTTTAAGAATTGGATAACGGCGATGCGTTTGCGCACCCTGCCACTTGCTGCTGCAGGAATATTGGCTGGGAGCGCTGGATTAAAACCCGAGATTTTCTCTTCTTCGGTTTTTTTATTGGCCCTGCTTACAGCATTGGCTTTGCAGGTTTTTTCGAATCTAGCAAATGACTATGGCGATTTTCAAAACGGTGCTGACGGCAAGGATCGTGTAGGGCCTGCACGCATGGTGCAAAGCGGAAAAATTACCTCGGAGCAAATGAAGCGCGGCCTTTATGTTTCCGGTGCAATTGCTTTCGCTTTGGGTGTTTTGTTGTTGAATGAAGTCTTTGTGGTAAAGAAAAACTGGGTAGGCTTTGGCGTCTATTTAGGAATTGGTATTGCAGCGATCTGGGCAGCTTTCAAATACACCGCAGGCAAGAATCCATACGGTTACAAAGGACTTGGAGATTTATTTGTCTTCTTGTTTTTTGGAGTGGTTTCTGTTTTGTCGATGTCCTATTTTCTTTCAGGAAATGTTGGGCTCATAGCCATTCTGAATACCGTTGTCGTTGGAATGTTGAGTATGGCAGTGCTTCATTTGAACAACCTTCGAGATCATGTTTCAGATGCCAAAACAGGGAAGTACACGTTAGTCGTTAAATTAGGTTTTGAAAAAGGGAAGAAACTGCATTTCGTTTGGTTGGGTGCGGCTTTTCTCGCAGCCGTGGCTATAGTCTTTGTTACTCCCAGTCACTTTGCTTTTTATCTGCTGCCCTTCGTTATTCTTGTTGTTCATGCAAAGAAGGTGTATTCTTGCTCCAATCCGCAACTGCTAGATTCCGAGTTGAAAAAGGTGGCCTTATCTACATTCGCAATAGCATTACTATTGCTGATTTTTTTGCCAAATATGTAATTTCCACTTGTATATTTGAGCATGTCTTCGAATAGAGAAATTAAAGGGATTGCGGTGTCATATCTATTGGCAATTGTCGGGACAATTTTGGCCAATGAAACGTTTGTTTTGAAAGATGTTTTATACGTTCTTAAGTCTTCTCCACCATACAGAAATTCACAGGAGGTTTATTTCATTTGGTTTGGATTTTTTCCAGCATTGTTTCTATTTCTGAATGGCTATACAATGACCCTTGCCTTTAAGGGTAAAAAGCACAGTCGCACAAGGCTTATGGGCCACTACAGCAGAAGAGGGTTGGTTTTGTTTGCTTTGGGATTATTTTTCGTTGGTTTTTGGCCAGCCAACATTTTAGTCATTGCGGGAATTTGTTTTTTCGTGTCCCCTTTGTTTGTGAAATGGGATAACATATTCTTACAAATTCTTCTTTTTTCTGTAGTTCTTTTATCTACTGTTTTAGGAAATCTAGACGTCCCAATTTACCCATCTTTCTCTGGGATAAAAATAGCAGAGGTTAACGTCATGAGTGTGGTTGGATTTTTGTTTTTCAACGGCTATTATTCAGTGTTCCCTTGGATTTCATTTTTTATTTTAGGTATTATTTATGGGAAGTCAAATGTGAAAGTGAGAGGTTGGTTGCCGCCTGTGGCTGTGCTCGGAGTAGTTACAATGTTAGCCGGAATCGCGGTACAGCCTTTTATGAATAATTTATGCGGTGAAATAGGCGAACTAGATGTGTTTTCATTCAAGTTTATCAGTGTTCGTTTTCATAGTTTTTCCTTTCTTTTGTTTGAATCAGGAGCCATAATCTTGGTTGTAAGCGCAATCAATTATTTCGCGAAGAAGTGGAACGAGACAAAAGTTGGGGCTAAAATCATTTCTTTTATAGATCGTTTTTCTTCTTCTAAATACACTTTGTATTTCTTCGTTTGTCTGCAAACTGCATTGTTTTGGTCCTTAGTAAAAGGGGGGCATGAAGCCCGTATTTATTGGTTTAAGGCCACCTACATTCTAATCCCCGCATCATTAGGCATGCTCGCAATTTCCTTCTTACTGGTGCTCTGGTGGAAGAAGAAAGTCACCGACAAGGCACCAGTGGAATGGTTGCTAAAGAACATTTCAGGCTCTCGAAAATGAGATGGAAGTACGAGCATCGAATCCTTCAATTTAATAAACCGGCAAAGACAAGTCGCGATGTGCTTTTTACGCGTGACAGTTGGATTTTGCAATTAATAGATTCAGTTGGAATTGTAGTCGGTGAAGGAGAAGTGGCCCCATTGTGGGGATTGAGCAAAGAGACCAAAGAGGAGGTCTTAACAGAATTATCACGTTTAACTTTTTCGGAGAATTGCATTGAAGATTCATCAAACGTTCCTTCCATTCAATGTGCCCTCGATGCAGCAAAGGCCGGTGCGAATGCCAACAATAAAGACTATCCTTTTCTTCCTGAAAAAGAGTTGAATCCCATTTCAATCAATGGATTGATTTGGATGAATGAAATAGAGGCGATGCGTGTTGAGGCTAAAAGAAAATTCGATGAAGGAAGCCGTTGCATCAAACTTAAAATTGGCGCATTGAATTTCGCAGATGAATTGAATTTGATTCGTGAAATTCGGTCATGGGGCAATGAAGACGAACTTATCATTCGCGTTGATGCCAATGGCGCATTTCGCACAGACGAGGCACTAGACAAACTTCAGCAATTGTCTGAATTCAAATTACACAGCATTGAGCAACCCATTAAGGCGGGTCAATTGGAGGCCATGTTCAAGTTGTGTGCGGAATCGCCCGTTCCAATTGCCTTCGATGAAGAATTAATTGGAACCAATCCAGCTGATTTCGAATCGTTTTTAAATCTTGGTATGCCCGCTTACCTGGTTGTTAAACCGTCGCTGCATGGTGGCTATACCGCTGCTGAGCGTTGGAAGAACTGGGCAGATAAACACGATATTGGTTTTTGGGTAACGTCTTCGTTGGAAAGCAATGTCGGCTTAAATCACCTGGCCAATTGGGTGTGTAAGATGAAGTTGGAAGGAGTTCAAGGTTTGGGAACAGGAAGCTTGTTCAGCAACAACAGTGAAGCCAAGTGGAAAGTAGAAGGCGAATTACTTATTCCAATTGAATCATGATTAACCTTGCACTTTCGGGAAGCGACATGATTTCGGCTTACGCTGAAATTGAAAAAGAATGGAACGAATCTGAATTCATTTCATTTCAAACTTCCGGTTCTACAGGAACTCCGAAAGTAATCGCATTTACTAAAGAGCAGGTCATTCGCTCTGCCCAACGAACATCAGCCTTCTTCAACCTAAATAAAAACGCAGAAGTATTTTGTGCATTACCGCCGATTTATGTTGCCGGGAAAATGATGGCTCTGCGCGCAATAATCAATGAATGGAATTTGACTTGGCAAACGCCTTCGTCCCATCCGGATATTCAAGTTAATTACGATTTCGCGTCCTTCACTTCACAACAATGCGTTCAAATTACGGAGAGCAATCCGACTTCTTTAAATCGGATTAAACATATTTTACTTGGTGGTGGACCTATTTCTGATAAAGTGCTTCACTTCGCGAACCAGATCGAATCAACTATTTGGGAAGGATACGGCATGACCGAAACCCTTACCCACGTAGCTTTGCGCAACGTGAAGTTAAATGCGGGGTTTCTGCCATTAGCGGGTGTTCAAATAAAACAAGGCGGTAGCGGGAACTTAATCGTTCAAGATTCTTGGGTGAATTTGCCCGCGTTAGAGACAACAGACGTTATTGAATTTTTGGAAGAAGGATTTGTTGTGAAGGGAAGATTGGACCATGTGATTATTTCTGGAGGAGTGAAATTATTTCCGGAAGAAATAGAACGAAGCCTTTCCAACCAAATCAATCAACCTTTCTACATAGGCTCTATTCCCGACGAATTGCTGGGAAGGAAAGTGATACTTTATGTTGAAGGCGAAACCGACGCATCTCTTCAACATAAAATTGAAGCGTTGAATTTGGGTGTTCGCAAACCAAGAGAAATCGTTTTTGAAAATCAATTTAATCGAACCGATAGCGGGAAAATAATACGCAAATCATGAAAATAGTTTTTGCTTCTGGAAATAAAAACAAGCTTCAGGAGATTCAAGCGGCATTGCCTGCGGGAGTTGAAGTAGTCTCTATGCGCGATGTTGGAGTAAATGAAGAAATTCCGGAAACAACAGGCACGCTGGAAGGAAACGCAGAGCAGAAGGCGAGATTCGTTTTTGAAAAAACGGGGTTGTCTTGTTTTTCCGACGATACCGGTCTAGAAATAGAAGCGTTGAACGGAAGGCCAGGAGTAGACTCGGCAATTTATGCAGGGGAGCCTCGCTCGAATGAGCGGAACATAGAGAAAGTGTTGAAGGAAATGGAGGGCCAGACCAATCGGAATGCGCAATTCAGATCGGTCTTTTGCTATTGCTCAGAAGCAGGTGCTTTTTATTTTGAAGGAACAGTGAAAGGGAAATTAGGCGTGAGTATTCGCGGTGCAGACGGATTTGGATACGATGGAATCTTTCATCCGGAAGGTAATTCTCGCACCTTCGCTCAAATGAGCATTGAAGAAAAGAAATTGTTAAGTCACCGAGCAAAAGCGTTGAAAAAGTTCCTCAAATTTATCAAGCACAACTCTTAACACTTATGCGTATTTTTGCCCTTCCAAACTGAAACTATGGAAATTTATTTAGAATTTGAATCCCCGATAAAAGATCTTCGTCAACAAATTGAGAAGTTAAGAGAGAGTGAAAAGAAGAATGGGGTAGATGTGCACGCAGCAATCGAAGACCTCGAGCGTGCTGTCATTGAAAAGACCAACGAGATTTATTCGAACCTTACCCCATGGCAACGTGTGTTGGTAAGCCGTCATCCGGAAAGACCCTATACTCTTCAGTACATTGAAACCATGACTGAAGGCACTTGGGTTGAACAACACGGTGATCGCACAGTAAAAGACGATAAGGCCATGGTAGGCGGATTCGGTTCTATCGATGGAAGAAGCGTGATGTTCATTGGACAGCAAAAAGGAGCGAACACAAAAATGCGTTCTTATCGAAATTTCGGTATGGCTAATCCAGAAGGATATCGCAAGGCTCTCCGCTTAATGAAATTGGCAGAGAAATTCAATAAGCCTATTGTAACGCTTATCGATACTCCTGGTGCTTTTCCTGGTTTAGAGGCAGAAGAGCGCGGGCAAGGAGAAGCGATCGCAAGAAATCTGTTCGAAATGATGCGCTTAAAAGTCCCCGTGATTTGCATCATCATTGGTGAAGGTGCTTCCGGTGGAGCGTTGGGAATTGGTATTGGAGATCGTGTCCTCATGTTAGAGAACACATGGTATTCTGTTATATCTCCAGAGTCTTGTTCTACCATTTTATGGAGAAATACAGATCATAAAATGGAGGCAGCATCTGCTCTGAAACTCACGGCTGACGATATGTTTACGAATAATCTGGTTGATGGAATTATTCGCGAACCACTAGGAGGCGCGCACAACAATCCCGAAGCCGCAACGCAACTTTTGAAAGAAGCCATAATTAATGCGTTAAACGAATTAGAAAAGTTAGGAGTTGAAGAACGCACCCAGCAGCGAATTGAAAAGTTCTGCGCCATGGGGGTAGTTCAACAATAATTTGAATTCGAGCATTGTAGACTCAATAATTGATTGTAAATTTGTGCCCATTATATAATTAAGCTGAAAAAATGAAAAAAGGATTTTCGTCGGTAGTAGTTGCGTTAACAGCGGTTACTCTTCTTTTTCAAGGTTGTGCCGGTCTTGGCTCAATGCAAAAACACATGGAAGAACTTAACTTCAAAGTGGAGCCAAGTCCATTGGAAGTTCACGGTGATTCTGTAAAGATTACCATCACAGGTAAATTCCCTGAAAAGTATTTCGCGAAATCAGTTTCTGCTCAAGCTACTCCAGCGATTGTTTGGAACGGTGGAGAAGCAACTTACAAAGTGCAAGAGTTCAAAGGAGAAAAAGCAACTGGAAACGGTGATGTAATTCCTTACAAAACTGGAAAAAGTTTCAAGTACACGGCTACTTTACCTTACTCTGCAGGAATGCAGTCTTCGAAGTTAGAGATTCGTCTTAAAGGGTCTAAAGGAAGTAAAACAGCTTCTTTCCCAGCCGTTGAAATTGCTAAAGGTGTTATCACGACTCCATATTTGATGAAGAGCGACGATAAAGTTATTTCTTCTAAAGATGCGTTGGTTCGCTCTACAGACAAGACTTTCGAAGCAGTTGTTAACTTTGATTTGAACTCTTCTATATTGAAGCCAGCTGAAATGAAAGACGCGGATATCGCTGAATTACAAGCACTGTTGACTTCAATCAGCACAAACCCTAAAATGGTTGTTACTCAAATCGAATTGCAATCGTATGCTTCTCCTGAAGGAGAAATTTTATTGAACGATGGTCTTGCTGTTGAGCGTGCTAAGGCAGGTAGCAAGGTAATGACTACAGTTCTTAAAAATTCTAATTTAGATGTGCTATATGGTACATTGGTAAAAGAAAATCCAAAGGGTGAAGACTGGGATGGATTCAAGGCTGCAATGGACAAATCAGCAATCGCTGACCGTGACATTATCGTTCGTATTCTTCAAAGAACAACAGACTTAACTGAAAGAGAAACAGAGATTAAGAACATCTCTAAGACATACACTGAAATCAAAGATTTGATTTTCCCATCTCTTCGTCGTTGTGTTATCCGTGTTTACTACACAGAGAACGGTTACACAGATGCTGAATTGATTTCTTTAGGAAAGACTAACGCTTCTGTATTGAATTACGAAGAATTAATGAAAGCAGGTTCTTTAATTGAAGATGCAAACGTTCAGGCTGCTATCTACAAAGAGGCTGAAGGAAAAGCAAACGGTGACTACCGTGCTTCAAACAACTTAGGTGTTGTTTATTACGGAATGAACAAGTCTTCTGAGGCTGCTAAGCAATTCGAAAAGGCTTATGGAATGAAGAAGAACGCAGAGACTTCTAACAACCATGGTGTTGCAGTACGTTTGAGCGGTGACCGCAAAGGAGCAATGAAATTGTTCAACGAAAGCGGTTCAGCTGAGAGCAAGTACAACAAAGGTTTGATCCTTATTGCAAACGGTGACTACGCCGGTGCAGTTTCAACAATGAAAGATGTTAAGTCTTTCAACTCAGCTTTGGCGAAGATGTTAGGTGGTGACAATGCTGGTGCGAAATCAGACTTGGATGCTAGCGGAGACAAATCGGCTTTAGCAGATTACCTTCGTGCTATCATCTGCGCACGTTCTAACGATGCTGCTGGTAAAGATTCAAACTTAAGTTCAGCGATCGCTAAAGATGGTTCATTAGGCGAGAAGTCTAAAACAGATTTAGAGTTCACGAAGTAATTCGCAACGATATTGAAAAAGAAAAGGGACTTCGGTCCCTTTTTTTATTTCTTATTTCGTGTTGAAGGTGTATGTGAATCCTATGGCCATAAGCTCTTTGAATTGCAAGCCTGGACCAATATCGGCTGGATGAAATACGCCGTTCTCATCGGTTAGTTCAGGCGATTTAATAATGCGAATGTCATCGTCGTAAATCAACTGCGTTGATATAGTAACAGATAAATACTTATTCACCTTCATGTTGAAGTTGTTTTCCCAGTTGATGTCGACATTCTCGGGGTTTTTGGTGTAGTTAGAAAAGAGCTCCAACTTACTTGTCCAGTTAACATTTTCGAGAATTACGTTCGTGTAATTCAAGCGAATGTATCCTCCAATTTCATTCCGTCTTTTTTTGCCTCGAGTAATAATATTTCCATTGGCATCGCGTACAGCGGGTGTTACACCAAATTGACCAGCGTTCGCGAGGTCCGTATTTAAAACAAATGTCGCCCGATAGGTCAGTGGTGCAAAGAAGGCAGAAACTCCTTTCTTGGGCTTGTAATCCATTCCTAATGCGCCAACAGCATAAGCGGGAGCGAATAGGTCACTGACTCTTCCCTTAGTGTAATCTGGAAGACCCGAAGGAAGTGTTGTATAACCTGGAGCTACTTGACTTCGCACGGAAAGGAGAAAAGAGTAATACCAATTTTTAGAAGCCTGCTGACCGTATTTACTCGAG
This sequence comes from Bacteroidota bacterium, assembly GCA_039805165.1. Taxonomy (GTDB): domain Bacteria; phylum Bacteroidota; class Bacteroidia; order Flavobacteriales_D; family Sanyastnellaceae; genus CAIZGX01. The sequence continues at coordinate 9,056 of JBDLUS010000157.1, forward strand.
AAATCAAAACGATCTTCCGTTTTTATAGATGGAATTGAAAAGTCCACAATGCTTCTGCCGTATGACAAGTTCACGGAATTATCCCAGGCGCGCTTGTCTTTTCGATACAATACTACCGAGTTGAAAATGCCCGTTACGTTGAATGAACTGTTACCTCCTGCAGCCCAATTTTTCAAGTATGTCTGCGTCGTGTTAATGCTGGAGGATAATTTAAAATACCAACCCGTATCCTGAATAGGTGCAAGAGCGCGCATCGCTCCTTCTTCCTGTGAAATAGGATTCAACACAGGTTGTGCCCAAGCCAGTGCTGGTGTTAGAATGAGGGAAGTGAGTAAAAACTTGCGCATATCTTGCGAAACTAATTTTTCTTTAAAGACTTTTCGGATTCAAACTGAAACTTATTTAACATTGCACTATGAATACCGAAGGTTATCCGTCGAAGGTTGTTATTGCATGGGGAGAAGCTATTTCAGGCAATGTCCCTATTCGCGAATGGCTCATGGCCAATGGATATCCTGAATTAGGTGTTTTTGTTCATGCATTGAACAATCAAGACGAAGCACGCACGTGGCTTATGGAAAACAACTTTCCTCATCTGATGGCGCTAATCAACGGCGCCGAAGGGAATCCCAACGCCATACTTTGGTTGAAGAAAAACAAGTTTGATGTCTTGGAAAAAATGGCACGCGCTGCAGATAACCATGAAGAGTCTCTGATGTGGTTGCTTGAAAAAGGACTTCCAGATATGGCGACTATTGCTCAACGCATGTGCCTCGTTAAAAATGAAATTGAACGTCGAAACAACGACATTCACTCGATTTCACCGTTCTAGTTTTACTTCGGGATGTAAGCCAGCACGTTCATTTTTTCGAAATGAAACGTATCAATCGCAGCTTGCTGAATTTGCTCAGCGGTTATTTCTTCCAACTTATGAAACACCTCTTTCATGGTGTCTATGCGATTGAAGAGATACAAACTCTTACCTAAATTAAACATAAGCGCACTGCCACTGTCTTGCGCTAAAGCCATTTGTCCTATGATTTGTTTTTTCGCTTCGTGCAATTGACGGCTGCTCATTTTGTTGTCTTTGTAATAGCTCAACGTTTTTTCAGCGAGGTCAGTTGCTTTCTTGAGATTCTCTTTATCTGTTCCCAAATACAAACTGAATATCCCGCAATCGGTAAATGGAGCATAGGTGCATTCAACGTGATAAGCCAATCCGTATTTCTCGCGAATGACCATACTGAGTTTGTTGTTCAAAGCAGGGCCACCGAGAACATTCGTTAGCAACGTTAGGGCAGGACGAAGCTTGTGCGGATAGGCATAGGCTTTTCCGCCTACTAAGTAATTAACCTGATGAATGTCCTTTTCAACAAAAATTTTCTTACCAGCTTTTAACGTTGGTTTCGATCTTTTCTGTGTGAAGGAAGCAAGTTTTTCCTTGCCTAAATACTTTTCCAAAAGAGCCTGTAATTTTTCAACTGGAATATTTCCAGCCGAAGAAAATACCAATTGCTCTGTAGTTAAATTGCGTTTTCGGAAACGTTCCAGAGTCGAACGTTTTACGCCATTGATACTTTCTTTCGTCCCAAGAATACTGCGGCCAATGGCATGATTGCCGAACAGTTGTTGGTCGAATTCTTCGAAAATCATTTCACTTGGACTGTCGAAATAACTGTTCAATTCATCAATGATCACTTCCTTTTCTTTTTCAATTTCTTCAGCAGGGAAGGAAGGGTGAAAAGTAATGTCAGCGATGAGTTCAATGGCCCTTTCGTAGTGTTCCTTCAACATAGAAGCATGAATCCATGTTTCTTCTTTTGCCGTGAAGGCATTGAGCTCTCCGCCTACAGCATCGAGTCTCGAAAGGATATGATGATTCTTGCGTGTCTTGGTTCCTTTGAAAAAGCAGTGCTCAAGAAAATGTGCAAGACCATGCTCGTCTTCTTCTTCGTCGCGACTTCCAGCAGCGATGAGCAATCCGCAATGCGCAACGTCACGATCCATGGGTTGGTGAACCACACGGATTCCGTTGGATAAATTAAATACTA
>JBDLUS010000158.1:0-8442 GCA_039805165.1 Bacteroidota bacterium
TTCTTCGAACATCGAATTTGAAGATGCCGTAGATTCTTGCACCCTTTCCGTAATACGCAGGAATGCTGTAGCTGTATAGAACATCGTTCTCGTAGGCGTACAATCGCGCATTCCAAGTATCTGCTTGAAACAAGGCGTAACGAATCGTTACGCTAAATGGAACATTCATCTTCTTCCAAATGAGATCTTGAAAAACCAAATATCCCTTTTCAGTTGGAAGTCCCTCTTCATTGGTTTTGACTAACTCTAAACGACTGTGCAACTTCAAACTTTCAGTTGGACTGAAAATAAAATTCAATCGAATTTGCTGCGAAAATTTATCTACCGGAAAATCAATGCGATTCAAAACACTTCTATCAATCGAAGTTCTGCGAATGCGCATTCGCGCATAAAACTCATGCTTCTTATCGGGCCTGTAATTGAATTGAATGAGATTGTCGCTGAAGCTTGAAGGTGCGGTGACTTGATACTTCAACCAAGGAAATTGAACAACATCAGTATAGGCATTCATGCTTATCTTCTTAGTCAATTGAGCCTGAACACTTGCATAGGTTCCCCCCTCATTCGAAGGAAGTATGCTGTTGCCTTCGGCAAGAACATTCGAATAAACAGATTGAAATTCGGTGTCAAAATCGCGAAACAAAAGTGTTGCTGAAACACGCGCATGCAAAGCCGAAGTCATTCCAAATACAGAAGCTGTTGCTCCGTTCGAACTTCTTGAAACTTCTCCGAAAAGCGAAACATTTTGCCACACGCCTTCGGCGTATACGCCCATCACATCTTGATTCCTCCCAGCAAATTTTACTTGTGCATACCAATCGGTCTTCGCTGAAATTGAATCGCTGAAACTTCTGTGAACCGCAACAGCTCCGAGTTTCCACATGCCACGGTGCACTTGTACATTTCCACCATAAATATCTTCGGTCAAAGCATTCCTATTCGCCCGTTCACTTTCGGTTCGATGAAGACCACCTAAAGCAATAGCACTAACCACTTGATTGTCGTCCGACAGCACAGTATCGTTTGTGAAAGTCGCATCGAGTTTTCTTCGAGACACAAAAACTGTTGTGCTAAAAATTTTATTTCCGAAAGTTGCACCTGCACCACGAAAAAAAGAATTTTCATTTACTGAAGAATACGGACGAAGGTTTTGCGCGTTTCGTTTCACTTGAACACTGAAGGAAGATTTGCCGAACGCCATGCTGTTCCAACACGTAAGTCCTTGTCCGAATTGAACTTGGTAATCCCCTATAGCCAATTGCTTCAGCCCTCTCGCTTCTCGAATAAACAGCGAAGCACTTTTAAAATCGGGTCCCAAACGAAGCGGCTCTCCAATATCGTTTTCAAGCGTTAATCCGAATACAATATTCCTTCGGTATTGAAAACGATATCTCAAATATGTCCCGTACTCACTTCCCAAAAAATTCTTCTTTCCAGTCAATGCATCTGGAATAAACCCAGCTTGTTCTTGTAACGTTCGTTTCGCTCGAAAGAGAATATCGTGCGTTCCCTCTTCCTTCAACCTTCGAAATGAAAAATCAGAAAATCCATCTTCTTCATTCACAAAAACAAAAGGTTGCAACCACCGAACAATGGTCAGATCAAGGCCTGCAACACTCTGCAATTCAAAGATGCTTTTCAATTTTCCATATTTGGAAATATGCTGGAACAACGATTGAATCTGAGCGTCGCTCAATACAACCAACGCTTGTAGATCTGCTATTTCTGCTGAATTGAGGTTGAGTTTGTGTCGAGCGAAATAATTCAAGTCTTCCGTTAAAGAAGAATAATCAATCTCGCTTCCTTCTTCCGTTAAACTTGAAATGCTTTCAATACGCTGATCAACCAATTGATCCAACTCGAATTCTTCCGAATGTTGGGCAAACGGACAAACCACCTTCAACCCGAAAAATAAAAAAAACATGCATCTAGTTATTCCTTCCATAAGTAAAAGAGATTTGTGGAGTAATTCCCAATTGCGGATGAACGGTTGCTGACGCGTCGAGCGAATAATTCTTCAAGCGTGTTCCCACACCCATTGACCACGTTTGCCAATGGGTATTCATTCCCAAACGAAAGGCAAATACTTCAATTGGAAAATATTCCAATCCAAAACTGTAACTCAATGAAGATGTTTGTGAAGTTGAGGAAGACAGTTGCCCCGATAAGTTCACCTGTTCTCCAAACGAATAAGTTGTACCAAGCCGAAGCGTTGCTGGCAAGTCTTCCGCATTCTTTATCGATTTTAATGGAAGATCCGCTACAGCAGCCCATTTCCAATCTTTTCGAACGTTATACGTAGCGCCTACGTTCATCCAAAAATTGGAAGCAACTCCGTAGCCATTCATTATTCGGGTGGAAGAATATCCGAGGCTTCCAGATGCACTCAACTTTGGTGACAATGCAAGGGCATATCCAACATTTACACGCTTTCGATTATACTCGGTATTCCCATACGATTGGCATACGACCCCCATAACTCCCGTTCCGAAACGCTTCAAAAAAGCCACTCCGGCGTCGTTTATTGCGGAAATTCCGTAGGGTATCTGTCCATAAAAGGAGCAATTCAGTCCCTTCAATTCGGAAGAAACTGATAAGTTATGAAATCCGGCAAAAGCATCGCTTTGCGTAATTGCACTTCCGCTAAGTGCCGCCATTCTTGCGCCCTGTATTAGTTGCGCATGACCTCGACCGAAAAAACTCAGCGATAAATAGAAGGAAAAAACAAAATATTTCATCTATTTAAGTTAATCCAGAAGAGAAAAACTTTCATATTCCAAGAAGCATTGTATATTTGCACCGCAACATGCGCATGTGGCGTAATTGGTAGCCGCGCCAGACTTAGGATCTGGTGCCGCGAGGCGTGGGGGTTCGAGTCCCTCCATGCGCACTTGAAAAGCGGAGGTAAACCCTCCGCTTTTGTTTTTATCTTTGCACTCTATTTTCAATACCTTCCATGGGCAAATACAGGGAAATCAAAGGATTGTCGCTTCCACAAATAGCGAACGATATACAAGCATACTGGCAAGCGGAGAACATTTTCCAACGCAGTATAACTGAACGCGAAGGCGGACAGCCATTCGTGTTTTTCGAAGGGCCACCTTCTGCGAACGGAATGCCGGGCATTCACCACGTTATGGCGCGTTCCATTAAAGATATCTTTTGTCGTTACCAAACCCTTCGTGGAAAACAAGTTCACCGCAAAGCCGGTTGGGATACACACGGACTTCCGATTGAATTAAGTGTAGAGAAAACTTTAGGCATTAAGAAAGAAGATATTGGTAAAACCATTTCGGTTGAAGAATACAACAACGCCTGCCGCAAGGAGGTTATGAAGTACACAGACCTTTGGGAAAAGCTTACCAAAGACATGGGTTACTGGGTCGATATGAATGACCCATACGTTACCTATGACAACAAATACATTGAAACGGTTTGGTGGTTGCTTCAACAATTGCACAACAAGAATCTGTTGTACAAGGGCTACACCATTCAACCCTATTCGCCTGCTGCAGGAACCGGATTGAGTTCTCACGAATTGAATCAACCCGGCTGTTACAAAGAAGTGAAGGACACTTCAGCGGTAGCGCAGTTCAAATTGATTGATGCGAATGCAACACTCAATGTGAATTCAGATCTTCCAATTTATGTTTTAGCCTGGACGACTACTCCTTGGACCTTGCCTTCAAACGTGGCGTTGGCTGTTGGAGAAAAAATAAACTACACCGTTGTTGAATCGCTTACGCCGTTTGGAAACGAGCGTGCTTATTTCATAGTTGCTTCAGCGCTTCGTGAAAAATATTTCCCGGTAGCGAACGGAGAAAACTTTGAAGGATTCAACGCTGGAGATAAGAAAATTCCGAATAGAACGGTTTCAGAACTTAACGGAAAACAACTTTTAAATCTTCGATACGAGCAATTGCTTCCGTTCGTTCAACCCAACGACGGTGATGCTTTCAAGATTATTGGCGGTGATTTCGTTACCACGGAAGACGGAACGGGTATCGTTCACATTGCCCCAAGTTTCGGTGCAGATGACTTCCGCGTAGCGAAACAAAACGGCATGGGAAATCTTACCCTTGTTGATCGCAGAGGTCGCTTCCTTCCTGAAGTACAAGACGGCACATTCTTATTCGGAGAAGAGTTTGTGAAAGAAGCATACTATTCAGATGAAGAAAAAGCAGTTGAACTGGTAAAACAAAAAGCAAGTCTTGGTGGAATAATCAAAGACACCGACAAACTTCAGTATTTGAGTGTTGACGAACGTATTGTTTTGAAACTTCAAACCGAAGGAAAATTATTCAAGAAAGAAAAATACGCGCACAACTATCCACATTGCTGGAGAACAGATAAGCCTGTACTTTACTACCCGTTGGATTCTTGGTTTGTGAAGGTTCCTGAAAAGAGAAATCGTTTAGTGGAATTGAACAACACCATTCAATGGAAGCCAGAATCTACAGGCACTGGAAGATTTGGCAATTGGTTGGAAAACGCAAACGACTGGAACCTTTCGCGCAGTCGCTTCTGGGGAATTCCACTTCCAATTTGGCGTACCGAAGACGGAACAGAATCAATCTGCATTGGCTCTGTTGAAGAACTTCAAGCTGAATTGAAAAAAAGCGTATCCGCTGGAATTACAGAAACGAATCCACTTGAAAACTTCGAACCGAACAATCATTCGGTTGAGAACTATAACTTGTTCGATTTACATAAACCATACGTCGATAAAATTGTATTGGTCAGCCCTAGCGGGAAACCGATGCACCGTGAAGCGGACTTAATTGACGTTTGGTTCGACAGTGGCGCTATGCCTTATGCGCAGTGGCACTATCCGTTCGAGAACAAAGAAAAAATAGACAACAACCTTTCCTTCCCCGCAGACTTCATTGCGGAAGGAGTGGATCAGACAAGAGGATGGTTCTACACATTGCACGCGATTGCAACATTGTGTTTTGATTCTGTTGCTTATAAAAATGTTATTTCAAACGGACTTGTTTTAGACAAGAACGGAAACAAAATGTCAAAGCGTTTAGGCAATGCGGTTGATCCGTTTGAAACCCTTGGTAAATATGGTCCCGATGCCACACGTTGGTACATGATTACCAATTCCGATCCATGGGACAATTTGAAATTCGATACAGAAGGAATTGCTGAAGTTCAACGCACATTCTTTGGAACGCTTTCGAACACCTATTCTTTCTTTGCATTGTACGCAAACATTGATGGCTACGAAGCTTCAAGCAATGACCCTGCTATTGAAAATCGTCCTGAATTAGACAAATGGATTATGAGTAAGTTGAATGCGCTTACGCTTGAAGTTGAGAAAAACCTCGACGCATTCGATCCAACTCCTGCAGCTCGTGCTATTGAATCGTTCGTTAACGATCACCTTTCAAATTGGTTCGTGCGTTTAGCTCGAAAGAGATTCTGGCACGGCGAAATGACCGAAGACAAACGTTCAGCGTACGCCACGCTTCACGCTTGCTTGAAACAAGTTGCTCAACTTATGAGTCCTTTTGCTCCGTTTTATTCAGACTGGTTATTCCAAAGCTTAAATACCAATAGCGAATCGGTTCATCTTTCACATTTGGAAGCTGGAAGCTTCAGAGATGAAAATCTTGAGGCACGCATGGATCTTGCTCAGCGTATTTCAAGTATGGCCCTTTCAATTCGTAAAAAGGAAAACATCAAAGTGCGTCAAACACTTGCTGAAATTCGCATTCCCGTTTTAGATGAAACCACACAGTCTCGCATTGAAAGTGTAGCCGATTTAATTTGCAGCGAGGTGAACGTTAAAGCGGTGAAATGCGTAGATGAGCAAACCACCAAAATTGTGAAAGACCTCAAATTGAATTTCAAAACACTCGGAAAAAAGTGTGGGAAATTCATGAAGGAAATTCAGCAATTCGCGCAAGAAAACGCGCAAGAGATTATTTCATCAATTGAAAAAACCGGAGAATACATGTGGATGAAGGAGTCGATACTTCTAGAAACCGAAGATGTAGAGATTATTCCTGTTGACATTCCTGGATGGAAAGTAGCCAATCAAGGTAACTTAACTGTTGCGCTTGATGTTACCATTACACCTGAATTGAAAGAAGAAGGATATGCCCGTGAATTGGTGAATCGCATTCAAAATCTGAGGAAAGAAACCAATTTCGAGGTTACAGATAAAATAATTGTTAAAGTTTCGGGAGAAAACTACCTGAATGATGTTTTGAAAAACAATTCTGAATATATTAGCAGTCAAGTACTTGCTTCTTCGCTTGAGTTTATTCCAGAAATGGAAGGGGGTGTCGCGGTTGAATGGGAAGGGGAAGAAGTGGTGCGTTTACTATTAACCAAAAACCTCTAAGACCCATGGCAAAAAAATCAACCCCTGCCAAAAAAGTAGTAGCCAAGAAACCCGTTGCTAAAAAAGCAGCGCCAGCCAAGAAAGCGGCTCCCGCGAAAAAAGTAGTTGCGAAGAAACCCGTTGCTAAAAAAGCAGCGCCAGCCAAGAAAGTAGCGCCAGCGAAAAAAGTAGTTGCGAAGAAACCAGTTGCTAAAAAAGCAGCGCCTGCCAAGAAAGCAGCGCCAGTGAAAAAAGTAGTTGCGAAGAAACCAATTGCTAAAAAAGCAGCGCCAGCGAAGAAAGCGGCTCCAGCGAAAAAAGTAGTTGCGAAGAAACCAGTTGCTAAAAAAGCAGCACCAGCCAAGAAAGTAGCGCCAGCGAAAAAAGTAGTTGCGTCGAAGCCAGCTATTAAAAAAGCAGCGCCAGCGAAGAAAGTAGCGCCTGTAAAAAAAGCCGTTGCTCCAGTAAAGAAAGTAGAAGTTAAAATAGTTAAACCAGCTCCAGCAGTAACCGCTAAACCAGCGGCAGTAAAGAAACCCGAGGCACAGACTACTGCACCCGTTTATAAACCTGCTCCAGAGATTAAAAAAGAACCCGTGAAGATGCCAGCAGAACCAGTGAAAGGATTACGTTACTCAGACAGTGACTTGAAAGAATTTGAAATTCTTATCAAAGAAAAATTAGAACAATCGCGTGCAGATTTCGAAGAGTTGAAAGAATCTCTTTCAAGAGAAGGAGACAACAGCACAGATGACACTTCTCCAACATTCAAAATGATGGAAGACGGAAGTGACACGAACAGCCGCGAAGAAATTGCGCAATTAGCTTCTCGTCAAGAGAAGTTCATTAAAAACTTAGAAAATGCATTGCTTCGTATCATGAACAAAACCTATGGTGTTTGTCGTGTTACAGGAAAACTTATCCCTAAAGAACGCTTGCGTTTGGTGCCTCATGCTACACTTAGCATTGAAGCCAAAAACATGCAGTAAGATCTCGTGAAGTGAGAAAAATACTCTTAATTATTTTAAGCGTTGTTGCGCTTGATCAACTATTAAAAATCTGGATAAAGCTCTCGTTTCTCTATGGAGAAAACGTAGAGCTCATTCCCGGTTGGCTTGATTTACAATTTGTTGAAAATCCGGGAATGGCCTTCGGTTGGATGTTCCCAGGAACTACTGGAAAGCTTGCGCTTAGTATTTTTCGAATCATTGTAGTTACTGCAATAATTATCTACATCTACAAACTCACGAAAAAGAAAACCCATCAAGGTTATCTATTTTGTTTAGCCCTTATCGTAGCAGGTGCATTAGGAAACATCATTGATAGCGCTGTATACGGAATGTGTTTCGACAAAGGTTCAACCTTCGACCCGCACTTCCAAGATTACACGGCGTATTCAGATACGGCAGCGTTTTCTTCAGAAGGTTACGCGCCTTTTTTAATGGGAAATGTGGTCGATATGATTCACATTACAAAAGAGTTTGATTTCCCTTCGTGGTCTCCTATTCACGCAGGTGAAAAAGCCGAGATATTCCCTCCTATTTTCAATATTGCAGACGCCTCCATTTCTGTTGGAATCATATTAATCCTACTCTTCCAACGTCGTTTTTTCAAAGACGAAGAGGAAGAGGTTTCCATCGAAGAGGCGGTCACCGAAGTTGATGCTTCTGCATGAAATTGAATCTTTCCATTTCTGAACTGTCCCACATTATTGGTGGTGAAATCTCAGAAGGGAACAGCAAGAACTTTATTCATTCCATTTGTACCGATACGCGCCACACCATAGATGCAGCGCATACCCTATTTATTCCGCTAAAAGGAGAGCACTTCAATGGACATACATTTGTCTCAAACGCTTTTCAAAAAGGAATTAGAACTTTTATCGTTTCTGAAGCAGTCCATCTCTCTGACGACTGCACGGTAATTCGCGTTGAAAATACGACTATTGCATTTCAAAGAATTGCAGCTCATCATAGAAAGCAATTCAACATTCCCATTATTGGCATTACCGGAAGCAATGGCAAAACCATTGTGAAGGAATGGATCAATCAGTTGCTTGCCGATGATTTTTGCATTGCTCGAAGCCCGAAAAGTTTCAACTCACAAGT
>JBDLUS010000159.1:0-5036 GCA_039805165.1 Bacteroidota bacterium
CCGTCTACTGTAATGTTTCCATCAAATTCAGGAAGAACAGGATTTGGAAACACACGAACGTTGTTCATGGCCTGATCGAAATTCGTTGCGGTTGAGAAATAAGAAACCATTCCTTCTTCAGTTGCAATGAAAACTTCACCGTTGTCCTGATTAATGGCAATGTCTGAAATGGCGTTGGTTGGAAGTGGACTGTTCTCCTGCGTAAAGTGCTCAATCTCCTGAAGCCCATCGTCGCTAAACAAATAGACTCCGCTGTTTCGTGTACCCACCCATTTTCTATTTCCACCGTCAATTTCAATACAGGTAATGGTTTCTGTATCGAGTAGTTTTTGAACGTTACCGTCTTGTGTAATTAAGATGGGTTCACCGTCTAACGGATCTTCCGAAAACAATGACGATTGAGAATAGAACACCGAAAGTCCTTGAAGGGTGCCCACCCAAACTTCGCCATCTAAATCTTCAATCATACAGAAGACATCTTTGTTGGCCAATCCGCCTGCGCCTTCCGCTTCGGACAAGAACGTGATATCGTCATCGGAAGCATTGGAAACAGTACCATTCGGATCGCGCACCACAATTCCTCTTCCTGCAACAATAGCCCAGATATATCCTTCTCGCGTTGGCATAATGTCTTTCAACCAGTCATCGTTCGTCACATAGGGAGCACATGAATACGCTACGAAATTTCCATCGCGATCTACGGCCTGAATGGGCTTGGTTGAATAACTGTTGGTTAACCAAAGCACTCCGTTCGGATCGAAAGCTACTCCACCAACACCGGTCCATCCCGGAGCCCAAGTAAATCCAGACCCTTGCAACGGATTGTTTCCTGTTTCAACATTGTAATACGTCAACGTTCCATCGGTTGCGCGCTGAATAAGTCCTTCTTCCCACGAACCGTAAAACACGCGATTGTTGTTGTACGGATCAATGGCAACATCTATCATGTCTGAAACGCCTGGAGTTGAATTGCCTCCTGCGCCTGGGCTGTAGGTTGTCCATTGATCTCCCACTCGGCCCGAGTAATTTCCGTTGCGCCATAAATTTCCACCGTATGGATAGATACCACCGTGGGCTACCCAAAGGTTATTGTTGTAGGCATTTAATTTTCGTACTTCCGCACTGGCAGGGCCATCTGGCTTAATGGACAGCTCTTGACCGTTGCCCTTTTTTCCAACCATGCCTCTCTGTTTGTCTGCCACCCAAAACGTGTTCTGCATGTCGCGAATCACCAAGTTCGGCGCAATGGGTTGTCCTTCAACATCTGAAATGTTGTAGGCCAAGTATAACAATTCGTCGTAACAAATCGCAGCCCATTCGCCCGCTAAACACAAGTAGGTATCTGAATTCCAAATTCTACCAAAGCGCATGGTTCCGAATTCAGAGAAGACGCTCCATACTCCCGTGGTTAAATCTTTTCGGTAAATTTTATCATTCGCTTGCTCAACTCTGTGAACGAAAAGATTTCCTGCAAATTCGGTTGCGTCTGCATAAGCGCCACTGCCTGGCCAATCGGTTACAGTGTTCCAGTTTTGAAAGTTGGCTAAAAACGGATTGCTCACATTCGCCTTACGAACTGTTGAATCTGAAATTGCATAAATCTCATTGTTCAAAACAAGGACGTCGTTCACCTTTTCTTGCTGTCCATTCGGACCCAAGAAATAAGTCGAACGCACTTCACGTGAAGCAACGTCTACCACGACCACACCGAAACCTGTGCTTAAATACAACAGTCCGTTGTAGGGAAGAATGTCATAGATCTTTTTGTCGCCCACGATATTGCTCAATCGAATATCGGGCATGTTGAATTGAGTTTCTTCCAACAATACATCCAAATTTCCATTTGAATAACCCACAATAACCGCATCGCTGTTCGCGTCGTACTCCACTGCTGAAATTCCAACATCGCTTAAGCGATTAACCTTCGACCAACGTTCTACTTCGAACGTAGCGGGGTTGTAACTAACAATGGCGTAGGGCGTTGCGGCGTATACCATGTTAATCTCGTCGTAGCACACATCGATCACATTTCCATAAGGAAGATGATCTCTCCACGTCCCCGTGCTGAATTGAGCCAATGCGCTATGCTCGGTGCATATCGCAAGGATGAACAACAATTGAATTACTCTATTTTTTTTCACGAATGCTCGAACGAATTTCTAGTTGTAGTATTGCCCACAATCAATAAAAGTGTGAGCCTGCCAAAAATACGCAGAGAATGACCGAAACTCTTGAAATGAATACCGAAAAATAAGACCGGGTCTTTTATTCAAAAAAGAATTAGAACTTGTAGTCAACCTTAAATCGAAACGCCATGGCAAATGTTGCATCAGACGCACTCTTCGTTCTCATCAAGAGTTTAAGCAAATCAGAAAAGCGCTATTTCCGCTTACAGCCCATGGCAGAAGACGGTCAACACCGTTTGCTCTTCGATGCCATGGAAAAATTAAACGAATATGACGAAGAGAAACTCTTGAAGATTCTCAAAGGTTCTCCCATTACCGATGCCATCTCAATTGCGAAGAATAGGCTTTACCACACGCTTTTAAAATCACTGGCCGCTTTCCATCACAAAGCAACTGCCCGAGCAGAGGTTATGCGACTGCTTCAAAGCATTGAGGTCTTGTACATGCGCGAGTTGTTTGAACAAGCCGACAGGTTGGTATACTCTGCGCAAAAAATTGCACGCAAGCATGAACTCTCTGCCCTTCAACTTGAATTAAACGAATGGAAAGAGCGCATACTTGAATCCATGAACATTCCGGCGAGCGAGCGCTATGAACTATTAAGCAGCAATTATTCAGAAATGAAAGCCGTTCTTTCTTCCATTCAAAATGAAAAAGAAATTGCATTCATGAAGTGGTCGTGGTTTGCAGGCTACTACACCAATGGTCAGCCTAGACAAACCGAAGAGCAATCTCACAACGAGGATTTACTTCATGAAATAGACACCATTGCACCCATTTCACTGGAGGCGCAAATTAAATTATTACAGTTGAAAGGCGCTGTGCTGTTGAGCGCCAGAAAACCGAAAGAAAGTTTAAGTAGCATAATGGAACTGCTTGAACTTCTAAAAACCTGCGAAGTCAAAGGCAACGAAAACACGAGCATTCTTCGAAATGCCCTTGCGAATGCCGCGGTTATTTCCGCGCAATTGAAAAATGCAGAATCGGCATTTGACTACCTCACGCAACTTGAAGCTTGTTTTGTAGGCAGTGAAAATCAATGGTTGCTTCGAAGCACAGCGCTTACCGTTTTTTTACTTCAAAAAAATAATGCTGCGGCCTATGCTTATATAGCGGAACACAAAGAAGATTTAACTCGATCTGAATTCGAATTCGACATTCGCGCTTCGCATGTCTTGTTTCAATGCGCCGTGGTTTGTTTCATTCAAGAAGAATTCAAAGAGTCTGAACGTTTCATTCAACGTTTCCTTCAAAGCACGCCTTCTAACGAATTGCTGCATTTGCAATGCATTGCGCAAGTCTTCAATTTAATTGTTCAAATTGAATTGAACAACGAGCGTTACATACCTTATGCGCTTCGTAATGTTCAACGCTTCCTTATTACGCGCAACAAGGCGTTCGAAGGGGAAAAGAAAATTCTTCAATTCATAAATGAAACGCTAAAGAAGCGCAAGAGTATTCAAGACAAAGAATTGTGGGGCTGGTTGGAAAGTGAATTGCTCGAAGTAAAAAAGACCGACCCGCTTTTCTTCACCTATTTCGATTTTCATAAATGGGCAAAAGCACGCGCTATGAAAACAAGTTTCGCCTCGGTCGTGTTCGAATAAATTTCAGTTACATTTGTTGATATGAACAGCATTACCTCTTTCTTTCAAAATTTGGTGGAAACAGGCGGTCCCTATGGATATGTTTATGCCGCTCTGATTGCAACAACGTTTACTTGGTTTGTCACGGCGCTAGGAGCTTCTTTGGTCTTTGTTGTGAAAGATTTAAATCGAAGGGCACTCGACGGAATGCTTGGATTTACAGGCGGTGTAATGATAGCTGCAAGTTTTTGGTCGTTGCTGGCTCCGGCCATTGAAATGAGTCCGGGAGAAGGATTTACGAAAGCCTTTCCAGCAGCAGCGGGTTTCGCTATGGGCGCATTGTTCTTATTTGCACTTGACAAATTCCTACCACACTTGCACTTAAATTTTCCGCAAGAAAAAACCGAAGGTGTTCAAACCAAATTGAATAAAACCATGTTGTTGGTTTTAGCTATTACGCTGCACAACATTCCTGAAGGATTGGCCGTGGGCGTGTTGTTCGGCGGTGTTGCAGCAGGTCTTCCAGAGGCCAGCATTGGCGGGGCTGTTGCGTTGGCCATAGGTATTGGACTGCAAAATTTCCCTGAAGGAATTGCGGTTTCCTTTCCATTAAGAAGAATGGGACTTACGCGTAAAAAGAGCTTTTGGTACGGACAGCTTTCAGCTATTGTTGAACCGATTGCTGGGGTCATTGGTGCGCTCGCCGTTATTCAAATGCACGCTGTTCTTCCTTATGCTTTGGCCTTCGCTGCAGGTGCCATGATCTACGTTGTAGTAGAAGAAGTAATTCCTGAAACGCAACAAGACAAATACACCGATGTGGCCACGCTTGGACTCATTGGTGGATTCATTGTGATGATGCTTCTTGATGTAGGCTTATCCTAATCTCAAGCGTGCATTTTATTCCAAATATCTTGGTAGTCTAATCCATCGAAATTCCCGGAAGACATCAGCAATAGATTTGCGTTTTCCCAATTCATTTCCAACAAAATTTTCAATAACGCTTTCGAGTCGTTAATCACCTTTCCGTTCTTCGATGCGAAGGCTTGCTCTACTTCCTCTGTTGAAATGGGTGGAAGTTTTTTGTGCTCGAGCGTATGTGTGTTGAAATAGACAAACGCTTCGTCGGCCGCGGCCATAGCGCCTTCGTACTGACTTAAAAAGTTTTTATTCAAACTTGAAAACGTGTGCAGTTCCATGCACGCGATTAATTTTCTGTTTGGAAATTGTTCCTTCAATGCATTTGTTGTTGCTTTCAATTTGG
>JBDLUS010000160.1:0-3429 GCA_039805165.1 Bacteroidota bacterium
GACGGGGCCTCGTGGGAAGTGGCTTCCTTCGGAATGATGCTTTTAGCAGGGCTGTTTCTTACCACCACAATCATGTCGTTATTCTTGGTTCCATTCTTTTGGAAGTCTTGATAATTCGCACCTTTTTTTTCATTTGTTTCCAAGGTTTCGTGCGTAATTTCGCCCGTGAACAATTCCATTCTTGAATGAAGCATTGGTATAAAATTTTAGGGAGTCTTTTTCTGATGTACGCATGTACCTTTTCGTTGTACCATGCCCTTGATCCAGCTTTGGTTGTAGCCGATACAACACAGCTAAGAGCAGGATACAATCGCATTGAACTTGCAGGGCATTACACGCATTTCCAAGATGCACAGACCGTTGCAGGAATTCGCATCGGAGAATATTTTTTTCAAGGAGATGTTCAGCCCATTGACAATGGTAAGATTGCCATAACTCTTGATCTTCCTGACACCCTTCCCTCTAACGCTATACTTTTCAAAGCCTACAACAGCACAGACGGCGAGCTTATTTTGAATCAAGCGTGTTCGCTCGGAAACATTGCACTTGAAACTGCAGCAACAGATTCGTCTTGGGTGAAGAATGTTAAGCAAGAGAAATACACAGGCTTTGGTTTTCCAAATCTTCCAATATTGAATGAAACCATTCGCAACCTCATGTGGCACGTGCCAATGTGGTTCACGATGTTCTTCATCATGATTCTCTCTTTCGCGAATAGCCTGCGCTTATTGAACTTGAAAGAATCTCCTAACCGATTGGAGAAGATGTTGAAATTCGACATGCGTTCGACGTTGTTAAATGAAGTCGGAATTCTATTCTGCGTACTCGGATTATTAACCGGTTCGCTATGGGCGCGGTATACATGGGGAGACTGGTGGACCAAAGACCCACAACTTAACGGCGCATTGGTAGTCTTCTTGGTTTATGCGGGCTATTTCATTTTACGCGCATCCATTGACGATGAAGACAAGCGTGCTAGAATTTCAGCCGTGTTCAACATCTTCGCATTTGTCTTGATGTTCATTCTATTGATGATCATGCCTCGCTTTGCAGCTGGCCTGCATCCCGGAAAAAGCGGCAACCCAGCTTTCTCGCAATACGATCTAGACAGTACGCTACGAACGGTGTTCTATCCGGCTGTTTTCGGATGGATTTGTTTAGGCTATTGGTTATACAGTGTTCGCATACGTGCGAAACGAATTAAAGAAGAACTAAAAATTACAGAAGATTAATATGGACTATTTTCAACATTTCGGAAAGATGCCTGTTGTGATTGGTGTTGTTACATTAATCCTTGCGGGAATTATTGTCTACTTAGCTCGTCTAGATATTAAAGTATCTCGACTTGAGAAGAAAATGAAAGAACAAAATCAAAAGTAAGATGAGCAAACTTCAGATTGTTTTATTGATTTTAGTAGCGGTGGTATTCGGAATTATCATAGCCACCTATGCGCAGAGTACAAACTCGGCAACCTTTGGTGAGGCTGCTGAAAATGTGGGAGAGAAATACAAGATTGTTGGAACGTTGGACAAGAACATTGCAATTCAAAACGACCCCATGGTAGACGCGAACTTAACAATTTTCAATGTCATTGATTCCGAAGGCAAATCTCAGGTGGTTCATCTGCACCAAGATTCAGGAAAACCTTTGGGATTAGAAAGATCTGAAAACGTAACTCTCGAAGGAAAAATGTCGGCTGATGGAATTTTCCACAGCGATCACCTTCAGATGAAATGTCCAAGTAAATACAACGAAGAGAAGCACGAAATGTAACTGGAGAATGAAGAATATTGAATACCTGAACGAACATCTATTGCCAGGTCAAATCGGGCATTTTGCTGTAATCTTAGCCTTTGTTGCTGCTGCTTTTTCAGCATTGACTTATTTCCTTTCTGTTCGAAAGAACGAAGATCCTGAATGGAAGAAATTCGGACGAATTGGTTTCTTCATCCATTCGGCTGCGGTAATGACCGTTGTGTCTACGCTATTCTATATTCTCTTCAGCCATTATTTCGAATACAAATACGCATTCGATCACTTGAATACGGAAATGCCCATGAAGTACATCTTCTCGTGCATGTGGGAAGGTCAGGAAGGCAGTTTCTTGCTTTGGATTTTTTGGCAAATGATATTGGGACTTATTGTACTGTTCACTGCGAAGAAATGGGAAGCCAGCGTTATGGCCATCATTGCACTCGTTCAAGTGTTCTTAGCTTCCATGCTGTTGGGCGTTTATTTCGGCGACTTCCAATTTGGCTCTTCACCGTTCGGACTGTTGCGTGAAGCAACAGTCAACATTGGACTTCCCTGGACGCAAAAGGCCGATTACCTCAGCCTTCCATTGTTTCAAAATGGAAAAGGATTAAATCCATTGCTTCAAAATTACTGGATGACTATTCATCCACCTACCCTCTTCTTAGGCTTCGCGTCAACGCTAATTCCATTTGCATATGCCCTTGCTGGATTGTGGAAGGGAGAGCGTTCTGCTTGGATGAAACCGGCTGTGCCTTGGGCATTTTTCGGTGTTATGATTTTGGGAACTGGAATTCTTATGGGAGGAGCTTGGGCTTATGAAGCGCTTGGCTTTGGCGGATTCTGGGCATGGGATCCCGTAGAAAACGCTTCGCTTGTTCCATGGTTAACGCTGGTTGCAGCGGCTCACTTGTTGGTGATCAACACCCGCAGAGAAACCTCTCTATTTAGCACATTAATTTTAACCTTGAGCAGCTTTGTTCTTGTAGTATACTCAACTTTCTTAACGCGAAGCGGAGTTCTCGGAGACAGCAGTGTTCACAGTTTCGTAGACAGCGGAATTCTTGCGCAGCTATTGGTGTACTTGCTCGTATTCGTTGGACTTTCAACCTATATGATTGAAAACACCAAGGTTTGGAAGAATATTTACGCAGCAACAAGTGGTATTCTTTTGCTTATTGCTGTTGGGCATTTAGCAACAGGTACTTTTCCTGAGCCTGCCGAAGGAGAAAAAGTTCTTCCCGGAGAAGGCACCTGGATTCCTGCATTAACATTAATGTTCATTTTACTTTCTGCGATATATCTTTTGGTAGCCTACAACAAAAAGTACAAAACCAAAAAGGAAGATGAAGAAGAGTTGTGGAGCCGTGAGTTCTGGATGTTCTTGGGAACATTGGTGCTTTCACTTTCTGCTATTCATATCACCTTTGTGACATCCATTAACGTTTGGAATATTTTCCTTGTTCCGATGGAGGGCATGTTCAACTGGATGCACACGACATTCAATTGGGAGTTCGCGAAATCATTGGCCGAGCATAACTTCTCTGCCGCTTCTGGTGATGATCGCTTCACGCAATTTCACCAAGTTCAAATTCCACTAACCATTGTATTGCTTTTAATTATTGCAATTGGACAGTGGTTGAAGTATAAGAATACCGAGACTAAGAAATTCATGC
>JBDLUS010000161.1:0-11152 GCA_039805165.1 Bacteroidota bacterium
GGTGGTCGCAAACGATAACGTCTATTCCATGGGCATTGCATTGTTCAATGCGTGGACCATCCTTAATTCCGCAGTCAAGCGTAACGATTAATGAAAAATTATTTTCATGGGCGAAGACCACACCTGCTTCTGAAAATCCATAACCCTCTTTGTATCTATCTGGAATATAAAAGTCGCATTCGAATCCGACGTGTTTTAGAAAACTATAAAACACAGCAACAGCGGTCGTTCCGTCTACGTCGTAGTCTCCATATACAAGCACCTTCTCGTTTTTCACTTTGGCTGAAATCAATCGGGAAATGGCCTTATCCATATCTTTCAGTCCGAAGGGGTCTAAAAGCTGATTTATTTCAGGATTTAGAAAGGTTCTAGCCTGTTCGGGGGTGCTGATTTTTCGAGAAAGTAAAATTTCAGCGAAAGCTCCGCTAATGTTTGATTTTACAGCAAGTTCAGCAATTTCTTCATGGGAGAACTGCTCGCGCTTTTTCCAATTGTTTTCTTTAGGAGTACTCATTTGCTACAAAGTTAGTGGCAGAACTCGCGCAACCCTTTTTCATTTTATGCGGTCTTTTCGTATATTCGTACCCCAAACCTTTTAAAGAAATGAATAAATCTTTACGTTCTGTTCTAATACTCATGAGCATTTTCGGGATGTTCGTGTTGAACGGCTGTCTTAACGATGATAATAAAATTCCGCCAAATTGTTATGACGGAATCTTGAATAACTCTGAGCAATTAGTCGATTGTGGAGGACCGAACTGTGAGCAGTGTGACCACTGTATCGATGGAATTTGGCAGCCAGAATACGGTGAAACTTGCGTTGACTGTGGCGGCGAATGCGGACCATGTGCTCCTTGTTCAAACTGTATTCAAGACGGAGATGAGGCGGGTATAGACTGCGGTGGATCAAACTGCGGACCATGTGCTGCTCTGTGTGCAGACGGACTTTTGAACGGAACTGAAACACAAGTTGACTGCGGTGGAGCATATTGCGAAGCTTGTCCAACATGTACAGACGGATTAATGAATGGTACTGAAATCGGTGTTGACTGCGGCGGAACAAACTGTCCGCCATGTTCTACCGACGGTAACTGTACCAATGGAATCATCGACGGCGGTGCTCAAGGTGAATTCTGGACAGACTGCGGTGGAGTTGACTGCGTAGCATGTGACACAATTATTACTTTCACAGCGAACGGTGTAAACCACGTAGGCGTTGCCTCTTCTTGCACATTCTCTTATGCAGGTGGAACAGTGACTATCACAGGTTCAACACTTCAAGGCGGAACCATTGCGTTTACAATGGCTGCTCCGGTTGCTGGATGGCAGAATGGTTCAGTCATTAATATGGCTACTGCAACGAACCCGGCAAGCGTTATGGCGTTCACCAATGCAGCTGTTGCTCATAGCACTGCTTTCGGAACCTCAACCGCTACTGTAAACGTTGTGAAGTTCAGATCTACTCCAGCTCCAGGTGGAATTCGTTACACCTTCTCAGGTTTGTTGAAGAACTCTGCTGGAACTTCTACCATGAACATTACAAACGGATTGGTAATGGTGCCTCTTCAATAAGAGACTCTCATCGAAAAATATCAAAAAGCCCTTCGAAAGAAGGGTTTTTTATTTCACCCTCAATTTCGTTTCTTTGCACCCAATTTAGCAATGAACTAAACATAAGAATATGCATTTCGAATTATCAGAAGAACATTTGGCCGTGCAGGCTGCTGCAAGAGATTTCGCGCAGAACGTATTAAAACCAGGCGTAATTGAGCGTGACGAGCATCAGAAATTTCCTACAGAAGAAGTGAAGCAACTCGCAGAACTTGGATTCATGGGAATGATGGTGAGTCCAGAAAACGGAGGAAGTGGAATGGATACGCTTTCATACGCCATTGCTATGGAAGAGATTTCTAAAATCGATGCTTCTACCTCAGTGTGCATGAGTGTAAACAACTCATTGGTGTGCTACGGTCTTGAGGCATACGGAAACGCTGAGCAAAAAGAGAAGTTCTTGAAGCCATTGGCAAGCGGAGAAAAAATTGGTGCATTCTGTTTGTCTGAGCCAGAAGCTGGTTCTGACGCGACTTCACAAAGAACTACCGCTGTAGATATGGGCGATTATTATTTGTTGAACGGAACAAAGAACTGGATTACCAACGGAAGCACGGCTTCTACTTATTTGGTAATTGCGCAAACCGATCCAGAAAAAGGACACAAAGGAATTAATGCATTAATCGTTGAACGCGGAATGGAAGGGTTCATCGTTGGTGCGAAAGAAAATAAAATGGGTATCCGCGCAAGCGATACGCACACGTTGTTATTCAACGATGTGAAAGTGCCAAAGGCAAATCGCATTGGAGAGGACGGGTTCGGATTCAAATTCGCGATGAAGACTTTAAGCGGTGGACGTATTGGTATTGCGGCGCAAGCATTGGGTATTGCTGCAGGTGCTTACGAATTGGCTTTGGCTTATTCGAAAGAGCGTAAGGCATTCGGAAAAGAGATTTCACAACACCAAGCGATCGCTTTCAAATTAGCCGATATGGCTACTGAAATCGAGGCTGCACGTTTGTTAGTGTACAAAGCGGCTTGGATGAAAGATCAAGGCATGAACTACGACGAAGCAAGTGCTATGGCGAAGTTATATGCCTCTACTGTGGCTATGAAGCATACAGTTGAAGCGGTTCAAATTCACGGTGGATATGGATTCGTGAAAGAGTATCACGTTGAGCGTATGATGCGCGATGCGAAGATTACGCAGATCTACGAAGGAACCAGTGAAGTGCAAAAAATTGTTATTTCAAGAAGTGCACTTTCAAAATAATTGCAATTGAATTTCATTAACAAAGGGCTGTTGTAAGACAGCCCTTTTTGTTGGAATTCACTTCCATTCGAAATCTATTTTCGTAAGGAAGCATGAACCCACTTAAACATACCTTACGTTTTGTTCTAGCCCTTTTCCTTGCTGCTGTGGGAATAGGCGGCGTGTACTATTTTTTAAATCGAAGTCACGCCGAATGGACGAGTCCTCTGGTCTTCATTCCATCAACTGCAACTGGAATTGTTGAGGTGAAGAATGCTGAAGGTTTCCCTGACGCCATAGATTGGTCTGTTGAATTTACCTTGCATGGTGGAATTGGCATTATGCTTCATGAAGTTTCCGAAGACCCGCAAGGATTGAAGTTCGAAAGTCAGTCTGTTTGGATCGTAGAAAACGGATCAGATGATTTGATTGTCCTTCCGGTTGGATACGGTGAAGAAGGCCAAGCGCTCGCTTCAAAGTGGAACACGAAATTTCCGGAATTAAAATTTCTTTTTCAAGAACCTTATGCCATTTATGGAAATGGAAATATTGATATTCCTGCAGAGGGAAGTCAGCTCGATGATTCCCCATCATTCATGTGTGTGAAAGGAACCACTTCCTTCGATTCAAATTGTCATTATTATTTTCGTGTAGATCAGGACTGGACAGCCTTGGACGATATGCGTGGAAGCGAATCCTCGATGATTGCCGGATTTCAATGCAAACCACTTCACATTCCTGCCAATCAGTCGAGCTTCTCCTTTCAAAAAGTATTTACAAATGGAAGAGCCAACACCAGTTATTGGTTCAAGGCAGTGCATGCGGGAAGTCCATTAGCCCTGATGACTTACCTCGATTCGCTTCGTCCACAAGATGCTCGCAACGCCTTTTTAAGTATTCGAATGGAGCAAGAGGCGAGGAAGAATGCCTCTTTATTGGACTGGATGAATAACAACGCCACCGGTGAATTGGCTATGGCTAATTTCGGCAGTGATACACCCGGTGCAAGCGGAATGGTATACGCTTTGGGTTTGAAATCGGACAGTGTGAATGTGGGAATGTTGTTTTCGGACTCAATTGCGTTAGCTCAGATTCGTGAAGCAAATGCGGCAGAACTATTTGCTCTGGATAAAATTTATCCGAGTGAGGTAACGTTCTACGGGGCTCGTTTCAAGAATTTCTTCATGTTCGCAGAATCAAGAGAGCTCTTATTGGCTCATCAACAATATCTTTTAACAGCTGGGGCAATTGGTGAAAAGAATTTGCCAGCATTGCCAAACGGGGGCGTAGTTACGGGAACCGATATGCAATATTCAAGTGTGCTCTCTCCTAAATTGGGTAACAGTTGGCGCGTGTGGCATTACGCTTCCGTTGCAGATCGAACCCAAGTGCGTTTGGTTGGGAAGGGAACGATTGAGATACAAACACAAGTTGAAGTAGCTGAAGATACTGTTTCAATTCCAACACAGCCAACGCCAACACCAACGCCAGTTGTGGAATCTGGAAAAACGAAATCGGTAACGAATCACATCACGGGAAAAACAGACCAAGTCAAATTCAGCGGTTCGAAAATCGAATGGATTTCTGGAGGAAAAACAACGTGGTCTGTTACGCTTTCAGCCGAAATACGCGGTGTGGAGCAGATAGACGCATTTAAAAATGGAAAGAAGCAGTTGCTCATTCTGACTAATTCGAGATTAGAAATGTTGGACATTAACGGAAAGAATGTTGTTGGTTATCCAGTTGTACTTTCTTCCAAGCCCTGCACGAATTTGTGTGTAGCCGATTATTCGAATGCGCGCGATTATAGAATTTTCTTCGGTTGTTCCAACGGCACCGTTTACAATTACATGTCGAATGGAAAGCCTACTGCAGGCTGGAATGTGGCAAGTATGAAAGGAGATCTTCCATCTTCCATTCAACACAAAAAAGTAAACGGACAAGACGAAATTCAAGTGAAACGAGCAAGCGGAAAAACAACAATTTTGAAACGTAACGGCGCAGTGAAATAATGAAAGCAATCTATTTAACGAAGTTCGGAAAAGCGCATGAAGCTTTTGAAATAAGAGAAGTGGCTGATCCGATTTTGGGTGAGGGAGATGTGCGCGTGAAGGTGGAAGTTTCAGGTTTGAATTTCGCGGATGTTTTAGGAAGGAAAGGTTTGTATCCCGCTCTGCCTGCCCCTCCTGTGGTTATGGGATATGATGTGGTTGGAATTGTGGAAGCCGTTGGTGAAGGAGTTTCTTCCAATTGGATTGGAAAACGTGTGGCCTGTTTAACGCGTTTCGGTGGTTATGCTGAAAAGGTTTGTACTGCTGTCACAGGCATTGCTGAACTTCCAGATTCCATTTCTTCCAACGAAGCCTGTGCCTTGGCCACGCAGTATGTGACGGCTTTGTACATGAGCGATTTTCTTCAACATACAAAATCGGGAGAGCGTGTGCTTATTCATGCCGCTGCTGGCGGAGTAGGCACTGCGTTGATTCAGCTGTTGAAGGAAAGGGGATGTGAAATTTTTGCAACGGTTGGAAGCGATGAAAAGGTCAATGCGCTTGCGAAGCAAGGCATTACAGCGGTGAATTACAATACCCATGATTATGAAATTGAAATTCGAAAGCATTTAGGAAAGGCCAATCTAGATGTGACTTTCAATAGCATTGGCGGAAAGACATTCAAGCAAGACATGCGCCTCTTGGGTGCAGGGGGACGATTGATGTTGTTCGGATTTTCAGATCGAACAAGTAAGTGGGGCGGGAAGCTGGCGACTTTGAAATTGGTGTTCGATATGGGAAGATTAATTCCATTGTTATTGCTAGGAAAGAGTCTGTCTGTTCTAGGTGTTAATATGCTCAGATTAGCAGACGAACACCCACAAATCATTGGAAAGCTATTGAATCAATTGGTTCAGATGCATACGGAAGGAAAAATTAAACCCTTAATTGGTGGCGAATTTTCATTCGCGGAAATCGCAAAAGCACATCAATATTTAGAGAGCCGAAAAAGCTCGGGAAAAATAATTTTGAAGTGGTGAATCACCTAACACTCATTTTCTTATACATTCGCCAAGAATAATTTTTATATGTCAACGCAACACAAACTTTCCACAGCCGGATTACTTGTTACACTAGGTATTATTTACGGTGATATTGGAACCTCTCCGCTTTATGTAATGAAGTCGATAGTTGGCGATAAGCCAATTACGGAAATGCTTATTTACGGAGGTATTTCTTGCGTGTTTTGGACATTGACCATTCAGACCACGATTAAATATATCTGGATGACCCTTCGTGCCGATAACAAAGGTGAAGGTGGAATTTTCTCTTTATTTAGCTTGGTGAAGCGAAGAGGGAAGTGGTTGTTTTGGCCGGCAATGATTGGCGCAGCAACGTTGTTGTGCGATGGAATTATTACTCCTCCAATTTCAGTGGCCTCTGCCGTAGAAGGATTGAAAGTATTCGATGAAGGAATTCCCGTTATGCCTATCGTGTTAGCTATTCTTACGGGTTTATTTATGATTCAGCGTTACGGAACGAAACTCGTGGGTGTTGCCTTCGGTCCGATTATGCTTATTTGGTTTTCGATGCTTGCCGTTTTAGGAGTGTACAATGCCATGTTGCATCCTGAAATTTTCAACGCGTTAAATCCGAAATATGCCTACGATTTATTGGCGAATTATCCGAAAGGATTCTGGTTGTTAGGAGCGGTATTCCTTTGTACAACGGGTGCTGAAGCATTGTATAGCGATTTGGGTCACTGCGGCCGAGCGAACATTCGGGTGACTTGGATTTTTGTTAAGACAGCATTGATATTAAACTACATGGGTCAAGGCGCATGGTTAATGCAACAAACTGAATTAACGGGAAGAAATCCATTTTTTGAAATCATGCCCGAGTGGTTCTTGCTGCCAGGAGTTATCGTGGCAACGGTAGCTGCTGTTATTGCGAGTCAGGCGTTAATCTCAGGTTCGTTTACTCTTATTGGTGAAGCAATTAACTTGAACTTCTGGCCTCGTGTTGCGATTAAATTTCCAACAGAAACAAAAGGTCAACTTTATATTCCTAGTGTGAACTGGTTGCTTTGGGCTGGATGTATAGGTGTTATGCTTTATTTCAAAGAGTCGGCACACATGGAAGCGGCTTACGGATTGTTCATTACGGTAGCTATGCTTATGACAACGCTGTTGCTTTCATACTACTTGATTTACCATCGCCATTGGCCATTCATCTTGGTTGCAGGAATAGCAGCGTTATTTTTCGCAGTAGAACTTTCGTTCTTCATTGCGAATTCAGTGAAATTGAAAGAAGCGTGGATGATGCTTATTGTTTACGCCGGAATATTAATGGTCATGTATGTGACCATTCGATACAGAAAATTCAGCAATGAACGTGTAGGGTTCATTTCACTTGATCCGCATATTGATACATTAAGAAAACTTTCTGTAGATACCAGTGTTCCGAAATACTCGACGCACCTGGTTTACATGACGAAGGCTAGCTTCACCGATCAGGTAGAGAAATTGGTAATTGACTCAATTTTAGAGGGTACTCCGAAGCGTGCCGATGTTTATTGGTTCTTGCATGTAGATCGCACGAACGAGCCTTATACCATGGAATACGAGGCGCAAGAATTGGTAGATGACTTAATCATTAAAGTAAACATCAAATTAGGATTCCGCGTTCAAGCAAAAGTGCACAATTACTTCTGCTTTATACTTCAAGACTTAGCAACAAAGAATCACTTCAACCGCATTCAAAAACCTGAACCATACGGTGCCTACAACAACAGTATTGATGTTCGTTTCGTAGTCCTTCAAAAATACTTAAGCGTAGAAAATGAATTAGGTGTAAACGAGAATTTCATTTTCGAAGCACATCAATTCTTGAAGAGCATTTCTCTTACAGACATTGATGCATGGGGCTTGGAAGAGAACAGGACTTCAGTTGAAAAAGTTTCAATGGTTGTGAAAGGAGGAGAGCGCTGTCACTTGAACATGCGCGGACACAAGATTCAATCGTAATTACATCATTTCGGAAAGCTCTAACCAGCGCATGGTTCCGTTGTCTATTTGATCGGACAATGCTCCAAGTTCTAAAGCTATTTTTTCCATCTGAACATGATCAGTAGCATTTAAAAGCTCAGCCTCAAGCTGGGCTTTTTTCTCTTCCCACAAAGGCAAATTCTTTTCGAGTGTTTCGAATTCATGTTTGTCTTTGAATGAAATTTTTCCAGCCGGTTTTTTCTTTTCTTCTTTGATCGGAGGCGCAGGTTCTTCCTGCTTCTTTGCTTCGGCAAGACTTTCTCGCTTCGCTGATGCTTCGCTCAATACGGCGCGGAAATCGAGTGTGCTTCCAAGTAAATCATGTACGTTTCCTTTTCCATCTAAAAGAAATAAATGGTCAACCAATTTGTCTAGGAAGTATCTGTCGTGACTCACAATAACCAAGCAGCCAGGGAAATTCAACAAGTAATCTTCCAACGCTGAAAGCGTGAATACATCGAGGTCATTGGTAGGTTCATCGAGAATTAAGAAATTCGGATTCTTCATCAACACCAAAAGCAACTGCAAACGTTTGCGTTCGCCACCGCTAAGCTGATCAATGCGGTTGAAGTGCATGTGCTTCGGGAATAAGAATTTCTCGAGCATCTGCGATGCGCTTATGGTCTTTCCTTTTGCTAATGGAATGTAGTCTGCAACATCTCGAATACATTCGATGAGTCGTTGTTCGGGTATTAAGTTCGAGGACGACTGCTCGTAAAATCCGAACACCACGGTCTCTCCATTCACAATCTTTCCGCCGTCTGGTTCCATGCGCTTGGTCATTAGGTTCAGGAAAGTCGATTTTCCACAACCGTTCCTTCCAATGATACCAATGCGTTCATTCGATTTGAAGACGTAGTCGAATCCGTCCATTACCGTTGAATCGCCCATAGACTTCGTGGCCTTAATGAATTCAACCACCTTGGAACCCATGCGGGTAATGTTAATCTCAAGATCTAATTCGCCGTCTTCTGGTTTGCGTTTCAATTTGTCTTTCAACTCTTCGAATGAGTCCATTCGACTTTTACTTTTCGTTCCGCGGGCACGTGGCATGCGGCTAGCCCATTCGGCTTCGCGACGAAATAAATTTAAATTCTTGTCGCGTGAAGCAGCTTCAAGCTGCTCGCGCTCTGCTTTCTTTTCGAGATAATAAGAGAAGTTTCCTTTGTATTTGTAGAGCTCTCCGTTTTCCAATTCAAGAATTTCATTCGTTATGTTTTCCAAGAAATAACGATCGTGCGTTACCATGAATAAGGTCATGCGCGCCTTCGTTAAATATTCTTCCAACCACTCAATCATATCTAAGTCCAAGTGGTTCGTAGGTTCATCGAGAATTAAAAAGTCTGCTTCTTCCAACAAAACCCTTGCAAGTGCAATACGTCTACGCTGACCACCGCTCATGTTGCCCATTTGTTGGTTCAGGTCAATGATATTCAGCGCTCCGAGAATTTGTTTCGCTTTCGCGTCATAGTCCCAAGCATCGGCATGTTCCATCATGTCATGCGCTTCTTGAAGACCTTCGCCGGTTTCAATAGCAACGTCATAAGCGCGAATGGCTTTGGTCATGGCGTTGTCTGCTGCGAAGAGAAAATCGAGTGCTGTTCCTTTGGCGTCGAACGCTTCGTCTTGAAGCAAGATGGCCCATTTAATTTCTTTGTTGAATGTTATTCTTCCTGCATCGGGTTCGTCTTTTCCTGCAAGCATGTGCAGCAGCGTAGATTTTCCTGTTCCGTTCTTCGCAACCAATGCTACTTTTTGTCCTTCTTCAATACCGAAAGAAAGGTCTGTAAACAACTCGCGAATACCGAAGGCCTTCGACACATTTTCAACTGATAATACATTCATGCCGCGAAGTTCGTTGAATTTGTTCAATTATAGCACAAGACAATCCCGCGCAATTGTGTTATTTTCGAAGAGTGAAATTTTACACCACTCCCTTTTCTGAAATTCCTTCCGTGAAAATGTATCGCATACTTGCGTTGCGCGCAGATGTTTTTGTTGTTGAGCAAGCGTGTGCGTATCAAGATTTAGATGGAAAAGATGAGCACTCTTTTTGGGTGTGGGCGGAAGATGAGAACGGAACTGTTCACGCAACCGCAAGACTTTTACCTGCTGGAATTTCATACAAAGAAATAAGTATCGGTCGTGTTTGTTCATCGCTATCTTCAAGAGGAACGGGTCTCGGGAAAGCGCTCATGAACGAATGCCTGGAGCAATGTGAACAGATTTGGGGAAAGCAAACCATTACCATTTCAGCGCAACAATATTTGTTGAAGTTTTACAACGAATTGGGGTTTGTTGAAGAAGGCGAAATGTATTTGGAAGACGATATTCCGCATTTGAAAATGAAGCGCAAGGCATGAGTTGGTCTATTACGAAATACAACATTCACGAGTGGTTCATGGCTGCGGGTGTTTTCTGTATGAGTGTCTATTCGAAAGGTGTTACTGTTTTTTTTGCCTTGGCTTTTTTGACCATGGTCATTCAAGTTTTTTCGGGTGGAAGAAAAATCGAGTGGTCTAGCTTTAATCGTTGGGCCTTCGTTATGTATGGTGTTTTTGCTGCTTTGCTGCTTTCTGGAATTTGGAACGAATGGAACCACAAGTCGGCTCTTTCTGAAATTGAAACGAAGATTTCGTACCTCGCATTTCCACTTATGTTTTTATTCACATCGAATTCTATTCTCCATTCATTGAAGCGATTTCAATGGGCGTTGGTAAGTGGATGTGTCTTCTTCGCACTTATCTGTCATGTGCATGCCGTTGTAGGTTTTTTCGAAACAGGATTGTGGGAAGAGTTTGTTTATGGAAGACTTTCATGGACGTTTCATCCGACGTATTTAGGGTTTTTCTATTTGCTTTCCATGGTGTTTTTAGCCGGGGAGTTTCTTGATTCAACAAATAAAAGGAAGACGAATTTATTGTTGTTAGGTATTGTGTTTTTTTCTCTGGAAACCGCATTCATGGCTTCTCGCGCTGGTTTCTTAGCCTTGTTTTTATTCTTTGCAGTATTTGCCTTTTATATTTTTCGAAATGGAAAGGATAGAAGGAAGGCCATTGTGGTGATTGCTTCTTCAATGATTTCATTTTTCATATTGTTCCTCGGCTTTCCGCCCATTTCGGGAAGAGCGAAGGAGGCTATTGAGAATTCGAAATCTATTTCAACCGCAACGAAAGAGGAGAAGGTTGCTAGTACGAGCGAGCGCATTGTGAGTTGGCAGACGGCTTGGGAAATTGGAAGAGATTACCCGTTGGGCGTTGGAACAGGAAATTGGAAGTCGCATTTTAACGAGCGATATCTTTTGAAAGGGG
>JBDLUS010000162.1:0-9005 GCA_039805165.1 Bacteroidota bacterium
ACAAAATCATAAATTCCTATTTCTTCTAATTCAATTGGAAGTGTATCCATTCCACGTGTGCGATTTTTTATGGTGCTTTGAAAAAACATTTCGAAACTACTTCCCTTAACGGCCGATTCGCCACGTGAAGTAACAAGTCCACTGAGATTAATAGGTTGTCTGGTGACCACAAGTTTCATCACGCCTTGTCCCGAAGGAGGTTTTATGTTAACAAGGATACCGCTGTTCGTGGAAAGCGTATTTCCGGATACTTTGTATTCTTCCGGAAGACGGCCATACTTGGGACATACAATCGAAATTTTCCCTGATGCATCGATATCTAAAATGGAATAATAAAGTACGCGGTTAGAGTTGTTTTGAATGTCTATGCGAAAGGTTTTTCCTACTTTAACTTTATGTGAAGTTATTTTTCCAACCTCATTGTAATCTTTCATACCACGCCCGCTCGTTCCCTCAATTTTTTGAACTTCAGTTAAAGAAAGGGCTGCGGAATATTCAGCATTTTCAACGGTTAGGTTTCGAAGAATTTTTGCTTGGGCGTAGTCAGAAATTTTTTGCAGAAGCCAATCGATTTGAATTTTCGACAACTCTACCTCAGTTAATTCGAATGTTGAAATAGAAAAAGGAATATCTCCCAAGGCGCTAAGTTTGATTGCGTTTGGTTTTGCGGCATCGTCTTTATTTGGTTCAATGAAGAGGTCTGTTTTTTTATTTTTTGTTAAGGAAATGAAAGGAATTTCTGCCAACTCTTTTTCCAACTGTTTGGTAATTTCTTTATTGAAATTTTTCAATTGAATGCTTATTGAAACGCTCCCAAAATTTCGCTCGAGGACTTGTGCCCAAAGCAGATTTATATTTTCAATGTTTGAAGGAATTGACACGATGGAAACTTCACATTCCAAGGTGGAAGACGCAACAACAGTTCCCGTGAATAGTGCGTTCGCTTTAATAAAGTCGCGTGTGTCAGGCGCGAAGAATCCGATGATGGATCCCACATGAATAGAAGCAAGCAAACCACCCGAGATAACAATAACGTTATTTTCTAAAACATCCTTTACCCGCAGAAATTGTACCGTTGGAAGTATGTTACCTCCGAAAATAGTGCTGTTTAAAGTTCCCTCAGCGCTTGGTGTTTGTGCTGGTACAATTCCGATCATTGTACTCCTTACTTTTTCAAACAAGGCTTGGTAAGATGTGGTTTCGCTTGATGAGGAAATGGCTTTGCTTAAAGCGAATGATAGCGATCCGCAACTTAATTCACCTTCGGTATATTCTGAATTTAATTGGCTTTGACTAGAGGCAAAAAAAGCGACCATATTTGAAAGGTCTTTTTGTTCAGAAACAGGCTCCCAATTTTCGTCTGTTCCTGCGTTTTCATAACTCGAAAGATCTAATCGAACAAGGCCTCTTGATGGCCCAATTCCTCGAGTAGATGTTCCTGAATGACAGGCGTCAATGGTTACAAACAAATCACCTTTTGGACCAAGTGCAAGTCTTATTTTTTCAATGAGTTTGTTCAACTCATCATCACGTAAATAGTTGTCGTAATAGCTTTTGTCTTTCCTTCTTCCACCATCATATTTTGCATCAACAGGAACAAGCGCTTCATCCAATCCGTCTATCTCATCTTTATTATTGTCTGGAATTTGATATCCGTGACCAGAGTAATGAAGCATAACAACATCGCCTGCTTTCAGTGATGGGATTAATACATTTTCTATTGCATTGACAATGGCTTGTTTTGTTGCGCCAGAATCTAGAATGAAAATATTTTCATTAGCAACACCTTTTCCAATCAGCGCTTCGCGAATCAATTGCATGTCCGTGAGAGTTGACGGCCCAAGTTCTGTCCACTTGCTTTCGCTCGAATAACCATGCGCTGCAATGAGGAGCGCGTGTGTTTGCTGCTGAGCAACAGCAAGTGATGAAAGCATGAACAGCAAGCAAGCTGCAAGAATTTGTTTCATAATGGAAGTGGGATTAAATGAAAAAGGCTGATGCAGACATTCGTCACACCAGCCTTTCAAAAAATGATTTCAAAAGAATTAGTCAATCACAAGATTGAATGAGCCAGAACATTCACCTGAGTCTTGCCACTCGTAAGTTGATCCTGCAGTACGAACGTAGTATTTTGTCCAACCGTTTTGCACACAAACGTCACCACTTGCCCAAGGAGAAACAGTACCTCTGTATACATCGTCAACCCAAACATAAAGAGTGTAACCGGTCCAGTTGTCGAAGTTTAAGCAGCAACTGCCTCTTTTTGGATCTGGCTTCGGAGCAACAACATCAGAAGTTGGAAGAGTAAGTTTTGCACCAACTCCTGTTGCGCTGAACTTTTGTGCAGATACGCTTTTCGATTGGCTGAAAGCGCTCATTGAAAGGGTCATTGATACAATCAATAGACACAAAGAAAGAATTTTTTTCATGTTGTTTTTGTTTATTGAAACGAATATAGATTTCTCTTTTTCCGTCAACAAAAACACCCCTGAAAATACTCTTAAGGGAGTAGATAGATGTTACTCCACCGTCACACTCTTCGCTAAATTCCTTGGTTGGTCAACGTTACAGCCACGCATGATAGCTACGTGATAAGAGAACAACTGCAATGGAATAACAGACACAATAGGAACAAGACTATCGTCGGTACGTGGAATTTCAATCACGTGATCGGCCATCCCCTTCACAGTTTTATCTCCTTCTGTAACGATCGCAATGATTTGTCCTTTACGCGCTTTCACCTCCTGAATATTACTTACAACCTTCTCGTAAGAGGCACCTTCAGTTGCAATGACAATCACAGGCATGTTCTCGTCTATCAACGCAATAGGTCCGTGCTTCATTTCAGCAGCCGGATACCCTTCAGCGTGAATGTAAGAAATCTCTTTAAGCTTTAAAGCGCCCTCTAGCGCCACTGGAAAGCTGTAACCCCTTCCGAGGTAGAGAGCGTTCGCGCAATGCTGATATTTAGCCGCTACGGTCTCTGTAATGGCATTTGTCTTCAACACTTGTTCAACCTTTAACGGAAGTGATCCCAATTCAGCCATTAAGCGAGTGGTTCTTTCATTTGAAATAACTCCGCGCTTTTGTGCAACTGCCAAGGCTATTTGATAAAGAACAACAACCTGAGCAGTGAAGGCTTTGGTAGAAGCAACACCGATTTCTGGACCTGCATGCGTATAAGCACCGCAATGTGTAGCGCGAGAAATTGAACTTCCAACGACATTACATACCCCGAAAATTAATGCACCACGCTCTTTCGCTAATTCAATAGCCGCAAGTGTGTCTGCTGTTTCTCCTGATTGTGAAATAGCAATGACAATATCCGATGGATAGATAATCGGATTTCTATATCTGAACTCACTCGCGTATTCTACTTCAACAGGAATACGTGCGAAGTCTTCGAATAAATATTCTGCAACAAGACCCGCGTGCCAAGAGGTTCCGCAAGCCACAATTAAGATACGCTGTGCTGTTTTCCAACGCTCTTCGTGCTCATCTATTCCGCTCATCTTAATGAGTCCGGTTTTCAAATTCACACGTCCGCGTATAGAGTCTTCAATACTGCGAGGCTGCTCGTGAATTTCCTTCAACATGAAAGAATCGTATCCGCCTTTTTCAATGGCCTCAAGCTTTAATTCTAATGCTTGAATGTATGGGACTTGACTTTGGTTTTCAATGTTAACAATCGTCAAACCAGTGGTGCGGTCTACACGCGCAACCTCTTCATCGTTCAAGTAAACCACATTCTTGGTGTACTCGATAATTGGTGTGGCGTCGCTGGCGATATAAAAATCATCGTTAGCACCAATTCCAATTACAAGTGGACTCGACTTTCTTGCAAGAATTAATTGGTCTGGATTTGATTTTTCCATCACTACAATCGCATACGCACCATGCACTTCAGAAAGAGCAAGTCGGACAGCCTCGAATAAACTAACTTTTTCTTCGTTGCGAATATCTTCAATTAAGTGAACCAAAACTTCGGTATCTGTATCGCTTAAAAAGACATGTCCGCGATTCATTAACTCTTGTTTAATGGATGCGTAGTTCTCTATAATTCCATTATGAATGAGAGCGATTGAGCCATCACCACTGCAATGCGGATGAGCGTTCACGTCGTTCGGAACACCGTGTGTTGCCCAACGCGTATGACCAATTCCGATGTGTGAAAGTGGTTTATCTGGACCTACCACATTTTCTAAGTCAACAACTTTTCCCTTACATTTTTTAACAACAATTTCTCCATTGTCTATGTAAGCCATACCAGCACTATCGTATCCGCGATACTCTAAACGACTAAGACCTTTAATTACCTTTTCGTAAACTGGTTCGTTACCTAAATAGCCAACAATTCCACACATAAGAAATTTTTTAGTTTGAATATGTAATGATCAAGCGCGTGTTTTCGCTTGAAATATTTGAAAAATCAGGACCATGTAAAATGGTTCGATTAACCGAAACTCCAGCAGCCCCGGAAACAATAAATAGCGGAGCGTTTTCCATCTCGCCAGAAATTACTTTTTGAACATATTGTGTAATGTTCAAGCGATATCTTTTGTTTGTCTCTTCCACACCACCGCCAATGTTGCCGGTGAACTGATCGGGAAGCGCAACTAAAGTTCCTTCGCTGTTCTGATAAAAAACGAAAATTTGTGAAGCAGGTGCATACCGCGAATCAGGTTCGTAAGGCACTACCAATTCAGCTTTGTTTACAATTCGTCCTTCGGTCATTTGAAGATCTAAAAGATTCGGCAATACCAATTTCGTTTTCGTTCCAGCTCCAGCTTGCAAATACAACATAGCCTGATTCGCAATGGTGTCTGTGGTAACTAAACTTTGTAATTCAGGTTGAGTGGCATATTGATAAAAGTGCTGAAGTCGCGAATACCTTCCGCAATCAGAGGTAACAGGAAATTCATAAAAAGTGGTGTCCGCTAGTCCGCCGTTGTCGAAACGATAATACACCGTGATTTTACTGTTGATGTTAGTTAAATCTAGCGCAACCACCCCCATAGGATAAGAACCCGCCTCAACCTTTAGTCCTTTGAAATACGCTTGGAAATTTTCATCCGATTCCAAAACCGAAGGGTCAGCAGGCTGCATAAGCCTTGTTCCTAGTGCGGTTTTTAATGGAATGCGCAATTGTGGCGCGAGAGAATCTTCGGTTCCAAACAAGTATGTTTTCGGATTGAATTGAAAAGTTTGAGAAGGATCTGCTAATAAATTTTCGTTCAATACAGGTGCGTTGTATGAACTATTGAATCCTTCGCTTTTTGGTAAGTCGTTGCTAAGTTCTCTCACCGATAAATAACCTTCACCCAACGAACCGTATGAATACCCCGTATAGGCAACTGAGAAAATAACAGAATCAACTTCAAAGGTTTCTGGAAAAGTTGGATTAGCTCCTGATAGAACGAACTGCGTTGCAAAACTGGCTAATGTTCTTCCAAAAGTTTCGTCGGTATATGAACCTAACAAACAAGCGGAAAGCTCATCGGTAGATAGCGTGTCTTCGCGAACGATGTAACTTAGAATACTAGCAGTATCGGTTTGATTGGCGTATAACACATCTTCTTGCGGAAGAAGTCCATCTGCCTGCAAATCTGTTGGTTTGTCACATGCGCTGAAACCAATCAGTGAAACTGCGCAAAGCAAGAAGAGGGCTTTCCTCATGTGTTTAGTCAATCAAAATTGGTTTTGCCGCATGAACAGTATCGAAAAACTCATCGATTGCTCCGTGGAAATCTTCACACTCATAAGCCTTAAGAACGGGGACACTTAAAGTGTTTACTTCTTCCATAAGCTTAGGATTAATGTCTGCATCATGAATAACCACACCGTCTGCGTGAGCAAGAGCAACTTTCATGAGGTTTACATAATTCGAAGTAGAAAGATCTCCAAGGTATTGTTGTCCCACTTGGTCGAACTGAACTTTTTTAGATAGCCCTTTGTCTATTGATCCTGCGAAATCGTCTTTGTAAAGAGAGATGACGATTTTACTTTCTGCAAAGTGTGGATCGCCAGCAAATACGTGCTTTACGTAAAGTGGCATTAATGCAGAGAACCATCCGTGACAATGCACGATATCAGGAGCCCAGCCTAATTTTTTAACAGTCTCAAGTACTCCTTTCGAAAAGAAAATCATGCGCTCGCCATTGTCAGAAAATGGCTTTCCAGCCTCGTCATGTAAATATGCTTTACGATGGAAAAACTCTTCGTTATCGATGAAGTAAACTTGCAAACGAATTTGAGGAATGCTTGCAACTTTAATAATAAGTGGATGATCAGTATCGTCTACAATTAAGTTCATTCCAGATAAACGAATAACCTCGTGTAGTTGGTGTCTGCGTTCGTTAATCTTTCCAAAGCGCGGCATGAAAATGCGCGTCTCCTTGCCTCTTTCGTGCATGGCTTGTGGGATTTGACGAACTTGATTCGCTATTGTTGATTCCGGAGTGAAGGGAAAAATTTCTTGACTTACAAAAAGAACTTTTGTTTTTTGCATAGAGATGTTTAGGTTTGCCTGAATTCAGTTTGCAAAGATATTATAAATCTTTTTTGAATTTTGCAACTTTTTGGCCTTAAAATACTGAAATGAAGGGAACTTCGTGCGAAATAGCTGTTTTACAGCATGTTGATGAGATGATGGCGTTTAGCACGGAGTGCAGAAACGAAGGCCGAACAATTGGTTTTGTTCCCACAATGGGCGCCTTACATGAGGGTCACTTGTCTTTGATTACAAAGGCCAAGGCGGAATGCGACGTTGTCATCTGTTCCATTTTTGTTAATCCAACACAGTTTAACGACCCGAAGGACTTGCTCCTTTATCCACGTACGGAAGAAGCTGATATCGAACTCTTGAAAAGCGCTGGATGTGATTTGGTTTTTGTACCCACTGTTACTGGCATGTATCCACATGGCCAAGAGGTTCAAGACTATGATTTCGGAACGCTGACTTCCGAATGGGAAGGCCACTACAGACCCGGTCATTTCAATGGTGTAATTACGGTAGTTAAGCGATTATTCGAAATTGTTCTTCCACACAAATCATTTTTTGGTAAGAAAGACTTCCAACAATATTCTGTCATTCGAGAGTGGGTAAACCGTTTTCAAATTGGAGTTGAAATCGTGGGATGCGACACCGTTAGAGCTTCGAGTGGATTGGCATTAAGTTCAAGAAACAAGAGGCTTTCAGAAGAACAAGTAATTCTTGCAGCCGCTTTTTCAAAAGCGTTGTTATTCCTTCAGGAAAATAAATTAAACAACGATGTGAACGCGCTTCTTTCTGAAGCCACTGCGTTGTTTATTGAAAAGGAAAAAATTGAACTTCAATACTTCACTATTGCCAATTCTGAAACGTTGGAGGCGCTGGAAAAGCTCAGCGATGCCAAGCGTCAAGTGGCCTTAATTGCGGGGTTTATTGGTGGAGTCAGATTAATTGACGAATTGGAATTGGCTTAATCGTTTTCTTCTTCTGCGTTGTAGTTTTTTTCTTCCCAACGGTTTACTGCTACTGCAGCTACTGCATTTCCAACGACGTTAGTAGCAGATCTACCCATGTCTAAGACGTGGTCAACCCCTAACAATAACAACAGTCCGGCCTCTGGAATTCCAAAAGTGGCTAACGTTCCAGCAATAACCACGAGCGATGCGCGCGGAACACCTGCAATTCCCTTGCTAGTTACCATAAGCGTAAGAAGCATAGCCGCCTGATCGGCCCAACTTAAATCAATGCCGTAACTCTGTGCAATGAATAAACTGGCAAAGGTCATGTACATCATACTTCCATCTAAATTGAAGCTATATCCCAATGGAAGTACGAAACTTACAATGCGGTTTCTGCAACCGAAGCGTTCCAATTCTTCCAATAACTTAGGATAAGCAGCTTCACTGGATGCCGTTGAGAACGCAAGAAGCAAGGGAGACTTGATGCGAGCGGTTAGCTGAACCACGCGTTTTCCAACAATAAGAAAGGCTACGAAAAGTAAAATGATCCAAAGCAAGAAGAGCCCGCTATAGAATTCGCCAATGAATAGCGCATAAGATGAAAGGACTCCAATCCCTTTTTTCGCAACAACAGATGTCATTGCTGCGAAAACTGCGAATGGCGCGACATACATAACCATAGATGTTATTCTAAGCATCACGTGCCCGAGTGCGTCCATCGCTTTCACAATAATCTCTCCCTTCTTTCCAAGCGCTGCGGTTGCTGTTCCGAAGAACAATGCGAAGATGACAATTTGAAGAATTTCATTTGTTGCCATGGATTCAATAACACTTGAAGGCACAATATGCACCACAAATCCCTTCAGTGTCAAAGCGGCTTTATCAATTCCCGACTCCATTGCTTCCGGAGGAAGGGGCACTTGAAGAGATTTTCCAGGCTGATATAAATTCACCAAAAGCGCACCCAAAAGAAGAGAAATGAAAGACGCTGAAATAAACCAAAGCATGGTTTTTCCACCAATGCGGCCAACCGTTTTCATATCGCCCAATTTAGCAACCCCCGCAACCAACGTGGCGAGCACCAGCGGAGCAATGATCATTTTTATGAGTCTAAGGAAAATATCGGTAAAGATGGAGAGTATCTCAAGAATTTTTTTGAGCGTAGCGTTCTGTGATTCAGAAACATCGACACTTTTTTGATATTTGGAAATATTTGTCGATGCGCTTTTTGCTTTGTTGATGCAAGCTAAGGCCGCATCATATTTTTCGTCTTCTGAAATTGAATCGTTGGCTAGAATAGCAGAAAGTTCAGTTGATGCAGGTATTTGCTCAGCTGAGAGGTCTTTCGTTAGAAGTTCTAATGCTTCTTTTTTTGTTTTTTGTGCGGGAGCAGGGTATGAAACGTTGAGCGCATAACCGACACCAATTCCAATAAATAAAGCAATGAATATCCACGTGGAAAGTCCTCCGAATTTTTTCATACAAGAAAATTTTTCCGAAGATAGCGCGTAAGCTTACAATTCTTCTTGGAGGTGCTGAAGAATTTTTTTCTCAAT
>JBDLUS010000163.1:0-14269 GCA_039805165.1 Bacteroidota bacterium
ATCCATCCATCTTCATCGTTCACATCTTCAAACCATTCTTCGTAATAGCAATCGTCGCTGGTGTGGAAGTTCAATACATTTTCACCAATGAAAATGAATTTCGTTATTCCTTCGTTAATCAGATGATCGGCGAACTCGCGCTTCAAAAACATAATGTCGTTGTACAACAAATCGTTCCACTCACCAATCAACTCCACAATCGCATAGCCCTCGCCGTAATTCGCGAAAAGCAATTTCAAAAACAACGTCTGACTGCCAATGTTGTCCCATTGCGGATGAATATAAAAATCGTAAATCTTGTTGCTGAATTCGAATTCAGAATACTCCTGATTGTAAAACGGAGAAAGCTCATCTTCCTCAGCGCAATACAATCCTCTCCAATTATAATAAGGCTCTAACGTGTGCATGTTACTTTTTCAATGAATCAACGGCGAATCTAACGCTTCCTTCTTTCAACAAGAGTGCTTTCGCTTCTTCTGCATTCAATCCCGTTTCTTCCATCACCATGCGCGTTCCGCGATCAACCAATTTGTAGTTGGAAAGTTGCATATCAACCATCTTATTTCCCTTCACATGTCCCAACTGAATGAAGGTGCAGGTGGTAAGCATGTTCAACACCAATTTCTGCGCAGTACCGCTTTTCAAGCGCGTGCTTCCTGTTACGAATTCTGGACCGACAACCACTTCAATTGGAAACTTCGATACAGCCGCAACAGCAGATCCTGCATTGCAAACCACACATCCCGTTGAAATGCCTTCTTCGTTGCATTTCTTCAACGCTCCAATGACATATGGTGTTCTTCCCGATGCAGCAATTCCAACCACCACATCGTTCGTGGTTATGTTGTGTGCTTGCAAATCTTTCCAACCCTGTTCTTCACTGTCCTCTGCAAATTCCACGGCTTTGCGAATGGCTCCGTCGCCACCGGCGATGAGTCCTATTACTCTTCCGAAGTCTACTCCAAACGTAGGCGGACATTCAGATGCGTCAACAATACCTAACCTTCCGCTGGTGCCTGCGCCAATGTAAAAGAGTCTTCCTCCGTCTTTCATTTTCGAAACGATTTCCGCAATTAATTTTTCAATTTGTGGAATGGCAAGCGCCACTGCTTCAGGAACAGAGCGGTCTTCTTGATTCATTCCGAACAATAACTCAGAGATGCTTTTGTTTTCTAGGTTATTGTGATTGCTCGAAGATTCGGTTGTTGACATGGTAAATGTTTTTCACAACGAAGGTAAGAAAGGTGTTCACAACCCGTTTCATTTGAATGAAATCTTACAAGGTGATTGTCTATTTTCGAAAGTGTAAAATGCAAATGAAATGAAGAAAATTTTTTGGTTAATGCTGGTGCTCTTCACTGCGGTGACGGCCAATGCACAATCGGATTCGACCATTACGGGCGATGTAGATGTTGCTGCTAACGCAGCGAAGATGTTAAGTGCAGAGCACGAATACATCAAAGGTAACATGCGCGGTGCCATTACAATTTATCGCGAGGTGTTGGCCAATGACCCTATGAACTACAAAGCGCAGCTGGGTGAAGCAGAGTGTTATTACAATTTGAAGAAATATCCAGATGCATTTAAGTCGCTGGATAAAGCCGTTAAGATCAAAGGAACACGCACCAAGGAATTGACCTTGTTCTATGCGAAGTGTTACCACAGAACGGGAGATTTAGACCGCGCCATTTCTGAGTACCAAGCTTATTTGAAATTGGAAAAGCCTAAGACTTACGAGGCTGATCAAGCAAACAAGTTTATTCGTGAATGTGAATTTGCGAAGCGCAAAATAGAAAGACCGGTAGATGTTACCATTACCAATTTGGGTGGTGCTGTCAATACGCGTTTGGAAGAATACGCGCCAAGTATTACCGCAGATGGAAAAACAATGGTGTTTACTTCACGTCGCGACAATACCACTTCTCCGCCAGAGCGCATGGGTAAAAACATTGACGAGAAAGGAGATTTCAAATTCTATGAAGACATTTATTACAGTGTTCTTGATTCTGTAACTGGCGAGTGGGGCGATTGTGAGAAGTTACCCGGTTCTGTAAACACGAATTATCACGATGCTGTTTTAAGCATTGTTCCAGACGGATCCATGATCTATGTCTACAAAAATGATGGAGACAATGCGGGTGATATTTTCTTCTCGAAGAAAGGAGAGACCAAATGGCGCGAGGCCGAGCGTTTGCCTAAGTCAATCAACACAACGTTCTTCGAAGGAAGTGTTTCTCAAACAGCTGACGGTAAAAAGTTGTTCTTCATAAGCGAGCGTATGGACGGTATGGGAAGAGGCGACATTTATGTTTCTGAAAAGAACGGTGCGGCTTGGGGTAAGCCTAAGAACATGGGTCCGGTAATCAACACTTCGCACGATGAGAAGTTTGTATTCATTCATCCAAATGGAAAGACGTTGTTCTTCGCATCAGAGGGACATTTAGGCATGGGTAGTTACGATATTTTCAAGACTGAATTGGTGAATGGTGTTTGGTCGAAGCCGATCAACTTGGGTTATCCGATTAACACCGTGAATGAAGAGTCTACGTTCTCATTAACTTCCGATAACAAGTACATGTACATTGCGGCTGAGTATCCCGATTCATACGGAGACCGCGACATTTACAAAGTAGATGTTTCGCGTTACCCTGTTATGAGTGAAGGTTATGAGAAAAGCGTGTATGCTCAGTTAATTGCAATTGTTCTCGATGTGAATGGTAAAGCATTTAAAGGTGTGAAAGTAACCGTTGAAGATTTAGACACCGGAGAAATTTTGAATGGTGAAACAGATAAAGCAGGATACTGCCGTGTGAATGTTCAAGGTGGAAAGACCTATGTGGTAACTGCTGAGAAAGACGGTAAGAAATTCTCTGAAGAAGTAACCATTGAAATGAAGAACAGCGGCGAGACTGTTCGCAAATGGGAAATTAGACTTTAATTCCCGAGTTGTTTGAATTGTGAAGTGAAGGATTTCAAATCCTTCCACCAAGAATAATCTTTTGCGTAGATGGCGTTCATTTGTTGGACGCCATCTTCGTTTAGAACCGTTGCGTTTTTATTCGGAGTTAAAATTCCAGCTTTTATTTTCGGAAGTTGACTCGCGAATTCAGTGCTCACCTTTCCATATCCCACCCAAGATTTTCTTCCAACTAAAACATGCAATGCATTCATGAAAGTTGCAAGTGGTTTTGAAGTGAAAAGAACCGATGGAAAAAGAACAAGCAGAACGAGCGAACTAACAAAATCGAAGGCTCTTTTCTGACGCTTGTTGAGCGTGTTGGAAATAGAGTTTACGGTTACAAAGAAACCTTCTGTAGCGCTTTGTATATGCTGACTTCCAATAATGAA
Source organism: Bacteroidota bacterium (assembly GCA_039805165.1). GTDB lineage: Bacteria > Bacteroidota > Bacteroidia > Flavobacteriales_D > Sanyastnellaceae > CAIZGX01. The sequence goes on from JBDLUS010000163.1 coordinate 3,349, forward strand.
TAGACTTTCGGGTGGTGCAATTTTAAATTCAAGTTGAAGAGAAGAAAGCGTGCCCATTTCTGAAATAATTTCACTGCTGCTTAAATCTTTCGCGCAGAAAATGACTTCTTGAATTTTGTGAATGCGAACATATTCGAACAACGAAAGACTTCGAGCTTTCTCTGCATTCATTTGTTCGAATGAAGCGATTGGATAATCGATCTGATGCAAGAATGTTTGAACGCGTGTTCCTTCTTCTTCAGATCCAACCAAAAGAATTCTCTTTTTCGGATTGCCTTGCCAGTTCCATTTGCCCGATACGAACTTGCTGTATAGCGCATGAATAAGGGGAAGCGAAAGAATGGCGAAAAGCGAACTTAGAAGAATGACAATTCTTGAAAAACGAATCGTCTCTGGAAGCAGCGAATAAATGAGCAACGTAATAACGGCAACAAGTAGAATTGGTTTCAAGGTTCGTTGCGGAAACACTGGCTTGTCGTAAGCGCCGTTCAGCCAATTTCCAATGAGGGTAAATGCGGTAATTACGCTAGCAGTAACAAGCATAAGCGTGCCGTCGAAGTTCTTCGATTGCCATTGCGAATAGTGATCTGCGAAGGTGTAGATGCCGAGACTCAAAACTGCTGCATCTGCCAACGGTAACAAGCTTGTTGAAACAACGCGCGAAACAATGGAAACTGAAGCACGCATCCACACCGCCATCTGAATGAAGAACGAAAACCATTTCGCGTGCGATGCCGAAAAATGTTTGCGCGCAAAAATGATCATGGCGTTGTAGAACACATACACGTAATTCAAGCTGCCTTTCTTCGTGCTTTCACCTTTGTAGTGAATAATACTTGTTTCTGGAAAGAAGTAGTTTTTCCATCCACCTTGAATAATGCGCCAGCTCAAGTCAATGTCTTCTCCATACATGAAGAACGCTTCGTCTAACAAACCCACCTGATCGAGTGCTTTCTTCCGCATGAACATAAATGCTCCTGCTAAAATTTCAATCTCACACGTTTCGTCGTAGCTCAAATGTCCGAGGTAATAGCGATTGAATTTTTTGCTCTTGGGGAACAACTTTGAAATCCCGAAGATCTTGTAGAAACTGGTTTCCGGAGTAGGCAGTCCGCGTTTCGATTCAGGAAGTAAAATTCCTTTTCCATCGACCATGGTAACGCCGAGCCCGCCTGCTTCTGGATGTGCATCCATGAAGTCCAAGACTTTCGAAAACGTGTCTTCTTTTACAACGGTATCTGGATTCAGCAACAAGATGTATTCGCCTTTGGCAATGCGCATACCTTGGTTGTTTGCCTTAGAGAATCCGGTGTTGTCTTTGTTGGCAATCAAATGAACCCAAGGAAATTTCTCGAGAACCATTTCATTCGAACCGTCAACACTGTTGTTGTCTACCACAATCACTTCAACTTCAATTCCGCGCATAGCAGCGTGAACAGAAGCGAGGCATTGTTCAAGGAAATACTTGACGTTGTAGTTGACAATGATGACGGTTAAACGCATTCGGCTAAGATACAATATCAAGAGTTTGCTTTTCCGTATGGAACACGCTGTTGCAAACTTCTTCCCAATGTAATTTCATCGGTGTACTCCAACTCTGCACCAACGGCTATTCCGCGCGCAATGGAGGTGATAGAAACAGGAAGTGCTTGAAGTTTTTTGGAAATGTAAAACGCAGTTGTTTCTCCTTCCATAGTCGCATTGAATGCGAAAATAATTTCAGTCACGTGATCACGCTCGCAGCGTTCTATCAGGCTTTGAACGGTTAAGTCAGAAGGTCCTATTCCGTCCATAGGAGAGATTAGTCCGCCTAAGACATGATACAATCCGTGAAACTGCGAAGTGCCTTCCACCGCCATAACATCGCGAATGTCGGCTACCACACAAAGCGTTTGCTTGTCTCTTCGGTCGTTGGCGCATATGCCGCAGAGTAAATCATCTGAAAGGTTGTGACAATTCGAACAGAATTGAACATGTTGTTTCATGAGTTGAAAGGAAGATGAGAAGCGTTCCACTTCATCGTTCGAACGGCGCAGAAGATCTAACACCAAACGAAGCGCTGTCTTGCGTCCAATGCCCGGTAAAGAAGACATTTGGTCAACGGCAGCTTCAATCCATTTCGAACTCGAATTCATAGCAGCGAAATTACATGCTGTTGTTCGAAACCTTTTCAATAAACAAAAAGACTTTTCAAAAAAATCGATTAATTGCAAAGAAAAACACGCATGTCTCCTCTTGTAATTGCAACGGTTCTTATTGTCTATTTCATTGCCCTATTCGCGGTGGCTGTTGTCACTTCAAAAAAGGCAGACAACGCCTCGTTCTTCAAAGCGAATAAAAGTGCTTCTTGGGTGCTTGTTGCTTTCGGTATGATCGGTACATCGCTCTCAGGAGTGACGTTTGTTTCTGTGCCCGGAACGGTGAGTGTAGCTGGAATGCAGTATTTCATGATGGCGCTCGGATTTTTCGCGGGGTACTTCGTGGTAGCTTTTGTTTTGTTGCCGCTGTATTACAAATTGAATCTCACTTCCATCTACTCGTATTTGGAACAACGCTTTGGTTCTCCTTCCTACGAATTGGGAGCTTTGTTTTTTATTCTTTCGCGAATAGTAGGTGCTTCGTTGCGCTTGTTCTTAGTAGTGAATGTGATTCAGTTTTTAATCATGGATGCGCTCGGAGTTCCTTTCGCAGTAACGGCTGGAATTACCTTACTCATGATTTTGGCTTATACGTACAACGGCGGAGTAAAGACCATTGTGTGGACAGACACCCTTCAAACCTTTTTCATGTTGTCGGCCTTGGTGGGATGTGTGATTTATATTTTGAATCAGCTCGGTGGTTGGGATGCCGCATGGCAAGCCATTTCCAGCACGAAGGCAACAAGTGGATTGGATCTGGCTTATGTGTTTAACGGCGATGTCTTGCACAAGAAGTATTTCTTGAAACAGTTTTTGGGTGGGGCATTTATAACGATTGCCATGACCGGATTGGATCAAGAAATGATGCAAAAGAACATCAGTGTTTCGAATCTGAAAGACTCTCAGCGTAACATGATTTCCTTCAGCGCGGTTATGGTTGTAGTAGTTGGAATGTTCTTGTTTTTAGGAGCATTGCTCTTCGTTTACATGCAGCAGTTTCAGTTGGAAAAAGCTTATGTGGGCGATGCCATTTTCCCGACCATGGTTATGCAGCACATGCCTCCAATTATGGGATTGTTGTTTATTGTCGGATTGGTGAGTGCGCTGTTTCCCTCGGCCGACGGGGCTATTACGGCATTGACGGCTTCTTTCTGCATTGACTTGCTTCGCTTTTCGAAGATGGAAAAGACTGAAGAGGAGAAAGCGAAGATTCGCAAGCGCGTTCATTTGGCGTTTACGGTATTGTTCTTTTTTATTGTGTTGTATTTCCGTTGGTTGAATGAAAAGACCATCGTGGATCTGCTCATGGATTTGGCTGGATATACTTACGGACCATTGCTCGGCTTGTTTGCCTTCGGCATACTCACGAAGCGTGAGTTAATAGGCAGCAAATGGAATGTGGTTGTGATTTGTTTGCTCTCACCGGTGCTGACTTATTTGCTTGCCTTGAATAGTAAGGCGTGGTTTTACGGCTACGAAATGGGAGCGGAGAATCTTATTGTGAATGGTGCAATAACGTTCGGCTTACTTTACTTGCGAAGCAGATCGCCGAAGGCGAATTAAATGCACTTAAAATAGTCAAACGGCTCTTTGCAGTCTTCGCATTTGTAGAGCGATTTGCAGGCGGTGCTTCCGAATTGAGAGACCATAGCGGTTTGCGAAGATTTGCAACGCGGGCAGCGCACATCGCGCAGTTTGCCCATGAGAAGGTTCTTATCTGCGCTGCCCTTTTGCGGCGGCGCAATACCATACGCTTCCAACTTCACACGTGCTTCTTCCGTCATCCAATCTGTTGTCCAAGCCGGAGAAAGAATCGTCTTCACATCGAAATCTTCCACATGCATTTCCACCAACATTTCACGAACGTCTTGTTCTATGGCATGCATAGCAGGACAACCCGAATAGGTTGGTGTAATAAGAACAATAACTTTGTTGTCTTCAAGCTGAACATCGCGCACAATGCCCATTTCAACCACATTCAAGACGGGAATCTCGGGGTCTTCCACTTCTTTGAGAAACCCCCAAATTTCTTGAATCGAGTAATTCATTTTACCACTTTGAATTCGGGTAAGTTCTTTGAAGGAATTGCATTTCACTCAACAGATGTCCCAAGTGTTCGGTGTGCTTTCCTTCGCGTCCGCCTTTGTGCATCCATCCTGAAACAGGCATTTGCAAAGTGGCTTCGTTCAAAGTCGCTTGAACATTTTCCATCCAGGTTTGATGAAGGCTTTCAACGTTCGGACAAATACCCGTTGAAGAAAGATCGGTATCATTTGTATTTGGAATAAACCATTCACCGGTGTAACTCCAAATGTCGTTTACTGCTTTTTGAATGCGTGCATGACTTTCTTCTGTTCCGTCTCCCATGCGCAAAACCCAGTCGCGTCCGTGCTGCAAATGGTATCGCACTTCTTTCACAGACTTCAATGCAAATTCTTGAAGGAAGGTGTTGCTCGATTTAGAAAGTTCAATCAGATATAAGTTGTACCATTCCGAATATAAATACTGACGTGCAATGGTAAAGGCGTAGTCTCCGTTTGGAAGTTCCAACGCCAAGAAATTTTTGTAATCCCAAGCATCGCGAAGGAATGCCCAATCGTCTTCTGTTTTGTTATCTCCGCTAGCTTCCGCCAAATGCTTGAAAAGTAACGTTGCCTGACCAATGTAATCCAACGCCATATTGCTTAATGCAATGTCTTCTTCCAACACAGGTCCGTGTCCGCACCATTCCGAAAGGCGCTGACCAAGTATAAGGTTGTTGTCTGCTAAATGCAGCGCTAATGCTTCTTCTTTCTTCATGATTACATGTGTCCGATTTCGTCAGGAATGTCGTAAAATGTTGGGTGACGATAAACTTTGTCGTTTGCTGGATCGAACATAGCGTCTTTGTCTGCCGGAGCAGAGGCTGTGATTTCAGAACTTGGAACTACCCAAATGCTAACGCCTTCCATGCGGCGTGTGTATACGTCACGTGCATTTTCAATAGCCATTTTAGCATCGGTCGCGTGCAAACTTCCAACGTGTTTATGCGATAATCCGCTTTTGCTGCGGATGAATATTTCCCAAAGGGGCCAGTTTGACGTACTCATAATTTCTAATTCTTGTCACGAATTTAATCCGATTCACGCGTACAAAAATTACTTTGCATAATAATTCTATATTTGTGAGGAAAATCATTGCCCCAATTCTATGTCGAATATTTCTGTAGCCGAGTTCCAACAAGTGTTTCCCGATATCTATGAGCGTAGCACGGTTGAGGTTATTTTGGAAACTGCCAAGTTGAAAAAACTGTGTGCCGATGATTGGATGGTAGACATCGGAGATCCGATTGTGTACATGCCATTATTGCTGAAAGGACAATTACGTATTCTTCGCGAAGATGAAGAAGGGCATGAATTGTTGCTCTATTACATTCGACCGGGTGAGACCTGCGCTATGTCGCTTACCTGTTGCAGCGGAAACGCAGTGAGCAATGTTCGCGCGGTAGCTGAAGAGGATACAGAGTTGTTGCTTTTGCCCATTCAAGTCATCGATGAATGGACTACGAAGTATCCTTCCTTCAAATCGTTTATTTTGAAAACCTATCAGAAGAGATTCGAAGAATTATTGAATACCATTGATAGCATTGCCTTTCACAACCTAGACGATCGCTTGACGCAACTGCTGAAGCAGAAATCAGAGAAGGAGGGAGGAGAATTGAAAACCACCCACCAAGAATTAGCCAATCAATTGAACTCTTCGCGCGAAGTTATCTCCCGCTTGCTCAAGCAAATGGAGCGGAAAGGAAAAATTCAAATGGGAAGAAATAAGATTACTCTTTTATAATTCGCTGGGTTACGTTTCCTTCTTTGCTTGTTATTTTAACCAAATACATTCCCGCTGGAAGGCTCGATAAATCAAGTATTTTCTTTTTGCTTAGGAATGAGTCTTCCAAAACAGATAGTCCTGAAATTGTCATGACAGTCAGCTCTTTTCTTCCACCTAAATCTGCATTGATTTGAATTAAACCGCTTGTTGGATTCGGGAAGATTTCAATTTGTTCCATCAATTCATTCACACCAACTCCGCATTCACCCGCGGTGAAGTGCACGATGCCGTGGTAGTAGATTGCTTCGCAAGAATTTCCATAAGTCACCCCATCGCAACCACACACAGGATCGTAAAGGGCAATGCAATCAACGGCATTATTAATTAGAGTTGAGTCTACACAAGTTCCAGATTCTGCGCAATTGCTCAGGCATTCTTCGAGTGTATTGTAGAATGAAGCGGAGTAATCAATATTGCCGGCAACATAGCCACATCCGCTGTATCCTGAACAAGACGTGCCGTTCGAGGCGAACCCTAGAAACATCTGACAAAGTCCGAAGTCTAAACCACTGAGATTGCTACAAGGTGGGGCTTGTTCTATGCATGCGCCATCTGTGTATGTCAGGACCCCACCGTAATTAATCGCTTCGCAGGCATTGGCGTATGTGACGTTGTTGCAACCGCATACAGGTAAAAAAACTGTTGGACAAATCGCATTCAAATCAATAAGTGTCGAGTCGATACATTCAATAAATACTGTCGTGTCTTCCAGGCAGGAAGCGTTGCAGGCATAAGTTGAAGTGAAGAATCCAAGTGAGTAATCAATTCCATCTGAACCGATGTATCCGCAACCGCTCAATGATACGCAACCACTATCAGTCATAGCAATCCCCAAGGCCATGTCACACATTCCGAAATCAACGTCAGTTGGAATAGGAAGACAAGTTAAACCAGTGCATTCTCCGTCGGTCCAAGCGGTTACTCCGCCGTAATTCGTTGCTTCGCAGGTGTTGCTGTATGTGTTGCCATCACAACCGCACACGGGTGCCCAAATAGCGGGACACATCACGTTCAAATTAATAAGACTCGGGTCAATGCATTGAGCAGATCCGAGCAAGGAAGAGATAGAAAAAAGAAGTGCGAAAATGTATTTCATGATACAGAGATAAACTGTTGGGGAAAAAGGTTGTTTGGGTTGAAAAATAAAAAGCCCTTTCGGGCTTTTAAAAATTAGTCTTCGTCTTCGTCCGATTCATCGGCGTCGTCAGCAACGTCGTCGTTGTCATCATCATCGTCGTCATCGTCATTCGAGTCATCATCTGATTTGAATCCATCAATGTCATTCAAATTCAGACCGTCATCATTTCCTTCTTCCTCATCGACCTTCATGTTCTTGTCAATTTTGAACAAGTAAATGGTGTCTTCCGTGCGGATTTCAAGAGCTTTAATAAATTCACCTTTTGGAGTGGTGAAAGAAACTAAATGTTCATTTTCGAAGCCGTTCGGATAAGCGGCTTCAATTAATGCAGCATGTTCGTCAGTAATGCTGTTGTAGTCTTTAATTACGCGTTTCATAATTCAAAAAAAAAACTCTTAGTGATTTAATAGCCAAGCAAAAATAAGAGGAGCAACAATTGTCGCGTCACTTTCAATAATAAATTTAGGAGTGTTAATGTCTAATTTACCCCAAGTAATTTTTTCGTTAGGAACTGCTCCACTGTATGACCCGTAGCTGGTGGTACTGTCGGAAATCTGACAGAAGTAACCCCAGAATGGAATCTCGTGCATTTCCATATCTTGATAAAGCATAGGCACAACACAAATTGGGAAGTCACCTGCAATACCTCCACCGATTTGGAAGAATCCAACGCCTTTTCCACCTGAATTCTTGGTATACCAATCGGCCAACCACATCATGTATTCAATACCGCTTTTCATAGTGGTTGGTTGAATTTCACCTTTGATGCAATAGCTCGCGAAAATATTTCCCATGGTGCTATCTTCCCATCCTGGACAAATGATTGGAAGGTTGCGCTCTGCAGCAGCAATCATCCAAGAGTTCTTCGGGTCAATTTGGTAGTATTGCTCCAATACACCGCTCAATATCATTTTGTACATGAACTCATGCGGGAAGTAACGTTCGCCTTTCGCTTGCGCATCTGCCCAAAGCGCATGAATGTGTTTTTGCAATCTTCTGAATGCTTCTTCTTCCGGGATACATGTGTCGGTTACACGGTTCAAGCCACGCTCCAACAAACCCCATTCTTCTTGCGGAGTTAAATCGCGGTAATTGGGAACACGCTCGTAGTGATCGTGAGCCACAAGGTTCATAAGATCTTCCTCGAGGTTCGCACCTGTGCAAGAGATGATGTCAACCTTTCCAGCGCGAATCATTTCCGCCAGAGAAATTCCTAACTCTGCAGTAGACATTGCTCCTGCTAGAGTGATCATCATTTTGCCACCTTCTGTTAAGTGTGCTTCGTAACCTTTGGCTGCGTCAACCAAAGCCGCAGAGTTGAAGTGCAAATAATTGCTCTCCATGAACTCACGCATTGTAGAATATTTTCCCATAGTGTTCGCGAAATTCGAACATCAATTCGAATTTTCAATAAAAAAGTTTGTGATTTTTTTTAGGGTAAGAATGTTGAAAGAAAAAGGAGCGTTTATCCGTTCGCTTTTTCAGTACGTTCATTCACCAACTTTACAATATGACGAATGGTTCTGCGCTTAATCAAACGCTCCAATTCTTTGTCTGTTCCTTCAATAACAAGAAACTGAAACTTGAACTTGATGAACTCTCCAGCAATGGAAACAACCTTCAAATTGTAAGACCCCGGTTTAATGTTGGAATGAAATTCTTGCATTCCTTCAATGATTTCATTTTCGAATGCAACAACATCATTTACTGCAAGTGTGTCAATTTCGAAATCAAGACTTGTTTTTTTGATTTCCCTTCTTGTGTAGTTTACAATATCTGAACTGAAAACAACACTATTTGGAATGTAGATCAAGTCATCGTCTTCGTTCAAGAGATGAACACTTGAAAGGGTAATGTCTTGAATTTTTCCTTTGTGCGCGCCTATAGAAACCTCGTCTCCAATATTCACCACTCGGGCAAAGGTCATGTACATGCCATTAATGAAATTCGAGATGTAGTCCTTCGCAATTAAGACAATGGCCGCCGCAAGAAGTGATAGGGTAGTGAGCGCTTTCTCTAATGAAATGTTTAAGATTGCCAAGAGCAATAGCCCAGCATATAAGGCGAACAGCACTTTCTTAATGTGTCCAATACCGTACAAGAAATTGTCGCGTTTCCCGACTAATTCAGAGCGGTAGAATAAAACAACAATCTGATGAATGATGTCGGTGATTAAAACCGTAATAGCAATTCGGAATACAGACTCGGCCATGTAAGCGACATAGGGAATGTGCTTTACAAATTCGATGATGCCGTTTTTGTAAGAGAATGCCGATGTTATTAAAATCAGAACAACAACGAGATGAATACTTGAATTCCGTTTAATCATTGTAATAACCTAATATTTCTAAGATGTCTTTCGGTTTTTGTTCAGGAGCAAACTCTTTGTATTTCACTTTTCCTTTCGCGTCGCGATCAATGAGAATGTGTCTTGGCTGAGGAACAAGGCAGTGGTGAATTCCTCCAAATCCACCGAGGGTATCTTGATAAGCACCCGTGTTGAAGAAGCCGATGTACTGGTCTTGATCTGGATAAAATCTTGGCAAGTAGATAGCATTCGTATGCTGCTCCGAATTGTAATAGTCGTCTGAATCGCACGTCAATCCACCTAAGAAAACACGCTCATACACTTCGTCCCAATTGTTGAGCGGAAGCATGATGAATTTTTTGTTAATCGCCCAGGTGTCTGGCAAGGTAGTCATGAATGAAGAATCAATCATGTTCCACTTCTCACGATCGTTTTGTTCCTTTTGATAAAGAATTTTGTAGATCGCTCCACCACTTTCACCAACAGTGAAAGATCCGAATTCAGTGAAGATATTCGGAACAGGAACTCCTGCATCTTCGCAAGCCGCTTTAATTTGTCTTAAGATTTCAGTCACCATGTACTGATAATCGAAACTGAATGCGATGGAAGTTTTAATTGGGAATCCGCCTCCGATGTTTAAGCTGTCCAAGGTTGGACAAATCTCGCGCAACTCGCAATACACTTTCAAACACTTCACCAATTCGTTCCAGTAATAGGCGGTGTCTTTGATACCGCTGTTAATGAAGAAGTGAAGCATCTTCAATTTCAAATTCGGATCGTCGTGAATGACCTTCTTATAAAACTTCGTAATGTTCTTGTAGCCGATACCCAATCGCGAAGTGTAGAACTCGAACTTCGGTTCTTCTTCGCTGGCGATACGAATACCAATGTTCAAAGGCGATGTTGCTTTTTCTTTGAAAACATTCAACTCGTATGCGTTGTCGATTACCGGAATAATGTTTTCAAATCCACTTTCTTTCAAATCTAAAATACGCTGCACGTATTCTTCCTTTTTGAATCCGTTGCATACTATTGTTTGCTCCTTCGTGATTTTCTTCAACGTATACAAACGCTTGATCAAATCAATGTCGTAAGCCGAAGAGGTTTCCAAATGAACTTTGTTCTTCAACACTTCTTCCAACACATATCTGAAGTGTGAGCTCTTGGTGCAATAGCAATAGTGGTATTCACCTTCGTAACCCACTTCTTGCTTTCCTTTCTCAAACCATTCTTTCGCGCGGTTAATGTTTTCGGAAATCTTGGGCAAGTATGTAAACTTCAACGGAGAACCGAATTTCTTCACCAATTCCATCATTGGAATTCCATGAAAAACTAATTCATCATTTTCCATTTGAAATTCTTCCTGAGGCCATTCAAATGTTTGGTCAATTAAATCTTTGTACTTCGTCTTCATTAGTCGATACCGCGCTTAATATTTTTTTGCAATTTTAGTGTGTAAATGCTTACGCA
>JBDLUS010000164.1:0-8283 GCA_039805165.1 Bacteroidota bacterium
CAATGTCATTTCCGCAATGAAACCGAGCGCCATGATTTGGGGTGGAGATAACATCTACTTGCGCGAAGGCGATTTTGAAACACAAGCGAATATGGAGGCTCGATATTTAAAAGCTCGACAAATTCCTTCCATTCAAAAATTACTTTCCACATGTCCGCAATACGCTGTGTGGGACGATCACGACTTTGGCCCGAACGACAGTCACTCTTCCTTTCAATATAAAAAAGAGAGTTTAGCAGCTTTCAAAGAGATGTGGGGCAATTCGAATTACGGATTTTCAAAAAATGAAAACAACTGCATTACGGGTAAAGTAACTCTTAATGACGTAGACCTTTATTTGCTCGATAACAGAAGTTTTCGCATTCCTCCGGGAACTGTAGGTATAACACCGCAAATGTTAGGGAAAGAACAAATCAACTGGCTTATTCAAGATCTTAAATCAAGCAAAGCGTCTTTCAAATTAATTGCCATTGGCAGTCAGGTTCTCTCTTCTATTGCCGACTTTGAAAATTACGCGAATTATCAAGAAGAGCGAGAATACTTGTTGAAAGAGATTGACGAAAATAAAATCAAGAACGTCATCTTTCTAACTGGTGATCGTCACTTTGCGGAACTTTCTCAAATCACTCTTCCGAATAACATTCGTGTTCTAGACATTACATCTTCCCCTTTAACCAGCAAGCCATACAGCAACAGCAAAGAAATTAATTCCAATCGGGTTGAAGGAACATTTGTCGGAGAACAAAATTTTGCTCATATAACTTTTACAGGAACTGCCAAAGAAAGAACACTGGGCATTGAACTAATTGACAAGAACGGCAAAACGTGTTGGAAAAAGTCCTACGCGATAGAGAAGTAAAAAACTTAATCCTTTATTTGCGAATAGTTTAGTTGGATTTCGTATCTTTAAAACACCTTTACAAGTTTTATATGAGCAAAATTCAATTTGAACTAGAATACCTCGTGCACAGCTCTGCACACATCTTATACAATTGCATTAGCAATCCAAGTAGCCTTGAAGAGTGGTTCGCCGATTCGGTGAATCAAAAAGGTGAATCCTTTCAATTCAAATGGGATGACGAAGAACGAAAAGCCAAGCTTTTATCTTCAAAAAAAAATCAATTCATTCGTTGGCAATGGGAAGAAAAGGAATTCACAAATACCTTTTTTGAAATGCGAATCAAGGTCGATGAGATGACGAACGACATAGCACTTATTATCACCGATTTCTGCGATGAAGGAGATGAAGAAGATGCTCGAATGCTTTGGGATTTAGCCATTGACGACCTGCACCGAATGATAGGAAGATAATCAATTCATTATCTTATTATTTTTTTTCTTCGTTTCGTTCGCATCTTTGCATCCATGAGACAACTTACTCTCTTTATTCTCGGTTTGTTTTTATCCTTGAATGCACTCGCAGTGCGCGTATTCATTGACCACCAAACCTTTTACAATTCTGAAACCGGACCATACCTTGAAATTGTTTTTTCTTTTGAAGGAAAATCTATGAAAACGGTTAAAGGTGCAGATGGCCAATATGCTGCTCAAGCCAATTGTAACGTTTTCATTTCTCAAGGAACCAAAGTTGTTCAATACGCAAAGTTCAATGCAAAAAGCACTCCTGGCATTTTACCGAAAGCTTCAGACTTCATGTCGGTAGAAAGGTTTCGTCTTGCTGACGGAAGGTATGACCTTGAGATAGAAATATACGATGCCTACGATTCACTCGCATCTCCGCTCATTCACAACGAAACAATAGAAATCTCACATCTTAGCGAAGGCTGTTTTTTTTCAGACATTGCATTTGTTAGTGCATTTACCAATACGATTCAGGAGAACGCATTCAGTAAGGCCGGATACGATTTAATACCATATGTTTCGAATTATTATCCGACCTCATTGAATGGACTAATATTGTATGCCGAACTTTACAACTCACGAAAACTCTTGGGTAAGAAAATTAGTTTCGCCTACAGCGTTTGTCTCACAGACGCATTACAAAATGAACTTCCAAATACCAAACGAATTATTCGAGCTGAGGCAGATGAGGTGCTCCCTCTTCTTCAAACCATTGACATTAGTAATCTAACAACAGGGGATTACAAAGTGAAATTGGAAATGCTCGATCGCGAAGGAAAAGTCGTGTGTACTCAATTCCGAAATTTCACCAGAAATAAGATTTTTGAAAGTGCATACACTCCCCCATCAAGCTTAGACATTTCAAACACTTTCGTAGCGCGTTATTCGAACAGTGATTCACTCTATGCACATATTCAATCGTGCTTACCTATTGCGGAAAGTGTCGAGCGAAATACCATCGATAACATCTTAAAGAATGTAGATTTAAGAACGCGTCAAAGTTTCATGTACACCTTCTGGTACCGCAGAAACTCAACAAATCCAGAAAAAGCTTGGAACGACTATTACAAAGATGTTCTTGCGGTTCAAAAAGAATTCGGAACTCGAATTAAAGCAGGCTGGCAAACAGACCGCGGGCGTGTTTATTTGCAATATGGAAAGCCAAGCACGCGCGTTGTTCGCAACAACGATCCTGACTATTGGCCTTTTGAAATTTGGCATTATTACACGACAAATTCTGGGCTTAGAGACCGAAGATTTCTTTTCTACAACACAAGTTTAAATTTAGACATGGAGATTCTTCATACTGACCTTCCGAATGAAACTAAAAATTACGATTGGAAAAATTTGGTGCGTTCAAGACAAATGAATGACCCTGCATCTACAGGAAGATTAGGAAACAACCAAGGCCAAGACCCTTTCAGTGGCGATGAATTAGAAGACCTTTGGTACAATCCACATTAATGAAATGACTCGCGCGAAAAACATTGCCGTTGTCATACTCAATTGGAACGGAGCTAAATATCTTAAACGTTTTCTACCATCTGTTATCTCGAACTCTCCCGAGGCAGATGTTATTGTCATTGACAATAGTTCCTCTGATGAATCTGTTCAACTTTTGAAGAATGAGTTTGAGAATGTTCAAACCATTGTTCTCGACAAAAACTACGGCTTTGCGGAAGGATATAACAAAGGATTACAAAATTTAGATTACAAGTATTTTGTGTTGTTGAACAGCGATGTTGAAGTTCCCGAAAATTGGCTAACTCCTCAAATCGCCTATCTTAATTCAGACCCGAAATTGGTTGCTTGTGCGCCACTTATTTTAAGTTATGCCGAGCAAGACTGCTTTGAATATGCCGGTGCCGCCGGAGGATATCTCGACAAAGACGGATTTGCTTTTTGCGCAGGAAGAATCTTCTACGCCTTCGAAAAAAACACCGGTCAATACAACACAAACCGCGAAGTGTTTTGGGCTAGCGGTGCTGCACTTACAATTAAATCTTCGGCCTGGAAAGAAGTAAACGGATTCGACGGAACCTTCTTCGCTCACATGGAAGAAATTGACTTGTGCTGGAGATTAAAAAATCGCGGTTACAAAATAGGCGTTTGTGGGGAAGCAAAAGTTTATCACATTGGCGGAGGAACATTGGACCGTCAAAGTTCTTTTAAAACATACCTCAACTTTAGAAACAATTTATTTCTCTTGTTGAAGAATCACCGCTCTTCTGCTTTATTGCCTTTCATCCTCAGAAGAATGATTTTAGATGGAATAGCAGGCATTCGATTTTTAACAGAAGGGAATTTTTCTTATTTCTTCGCTGTCCTGAAAGCACATTTCCACTTTTACTCGAAATTTTTCTACTACATCAAACTTCGAAACACGGAGAAAAAGCACTGGAAAACACCAAACTTATGCGGCCAATTCCGAGGCAGCATCTTGGTTTCCTTCTTTTTGAAGCATAAGCATAATTTTCAGCAATTAGATTCCAAACTACTTTCCGAATAAAATCGGAAAATCATGCTTGCCTTTCTTCGTAGAGCGCCTCTGGTGCTTATCTGTCTTTTCTTCGTTTCAGGAATAATTCTGTCTTTTGAATTTGACTTTCATTCAATCGCACTCAGTTATCCGTTTTTCCTTTTACTTGCAATCGCGATCGGATTAAACTTGAAAAGAAAATTCCCGTTCATTCAAACAGCCGTAATTCTAATACTCTCTTTTCTATTTGGAATTATTACTGTTCTCCAATTTAAAAACAGGTCGTTTGATTTACCCAAAGGAGAAGTGCAAGTTGAATTCTATATTGAAAAAAAACTTCGTTCGAACCAATACATTGGAACCTTTGCCGAACATGATTTTCTGGTTGAAATTGAAAACAACGACTCGCTAAATCCTAGCGACGAACTCCTGGTTATCGGCGAATTCCAAGAAATACAACCGCCCAAACTTCCTTGGCTTTTCAATCAGAAAAAACAAATGCTATCGAATGGAATAACACATAAACTTCAGGTGTCAAAGGTCATTTCGGCTGCTGAACTCCAAGAAACTCCGATACAATTCCTTCCGCAAAAAATACAATCTCGTCTTCAAGAAAAAATAACTTCAGCAATTCCAGACTCCTCCGCTGCAGCCATACTCTCAGCACTCTTACTCGGTGAAACGAGTTTACTCTCAAAGGACATAACAGCAGATTATTCTGTTGCAGGCGTGGTGCACATTCTTGCTGTTTCAGGAATGCATGTCGCACTTATATACGAGCTCATACTTTTCATTTTAAAATTGGCTTTCCGAAAGAAACGTAAATGGCTAACCTTTTTTCTAGCCATGAGTTTACTTTGGGGCTACGGTGCGATAACCGGATTCTCGGCAAGCGTAGTTCGTGCCTGTTGCATGTTTTCATTCTTCGTATTATCTGACTGCTTTCTACTTTCAAGAAATACCGGCAATACAATTGCAGGGTCAACATTGCTTATCCTTTATTTCCAACCCTTTCTTATTTTCAATTTAGGATTTCTTCTTTCACTTTCAGCTGTGCTTGGTATTGTGGTCATTCACCCGCTAATCATGAGAGTCTGCTACACTGAAAACAGAATCGGCCATTACCTCATCTCTTCCACAAGCATAACATTATCAGCAACATTAACGACATTGCCAATAACCCTCTACATCTTTCATTCCTTCCCCACCTATTTCATAATAGCCAATCTCATACTCGTTCCTTGGTCGACTTTAATCATGTATTTGGGTATCGCATTTATGTTTCTATCTGAAATTCCAATCCTGGGGAATTGCATCATCTTCTTGTTGAATGCAACAACAACGAGCATGAATCAATTCATTCACCTCATTCATCTTTTGCCCAATGCTCAAATTTCAACTATCAATTTCAATATTGGGCAGCTCTTCTTTGCTTATCTGATAATTCTATCAATTATACTGTTTGTATTTTTCAAGTGGAAACACACGCTTCATTTATCTGGAATTTCATTGTTGTTATTTATTTTTTCTAGCTATGAGCCTCCGACTAAATCAAGTATTCTGTTCACTCATTACCAATCCAATTTGCTATTGATCGCAAATGAAAAGGAAATGATTTTGGCTTGCGACAACGACACAATTGCTCAAAAGTATCTAACCAAATTAAGTCTGTGGAAATGTCAGCAAAACCGGGCTTCGCAAAACATCCGAACTGTTCCCTTCCCTACTTATTTCGAATTGAATGAAGCCGGAAAAACGACTCGCATTGGCACAATTCACACAACCCAAAAACGAGATATTCTATTGCTAAACGACGCGTTGAAAAAGCAAGTGATTGATTCAAACTTTACAATTGAACTTCAAAATGAAAAAATCCTTCTTGGAAAAGGCGTTTCAAAAAAGAAGCGCGAAAAAATTCAATCGTTTTTGAAAGAACAAAACATTTCATTTCAAGACATACAAAGCCACCCGTTCATTCTAAAATAAGAATACCTTTGCACTATGAATCGCGAATTGTATTTAACCGAATGTCCGCGCGATGCCATGCAAGGCATAGCCAATTTCATTCCGACAGAAAAGAAAGTTCATTACTTAAATCACCTGTTGTCGCTTGGATTTGATCGATTAGACTTTGGATCTTTTGTAAGTGAGAAGGCAATTCCGCAATTGAAAGACACGCGCGATGTTTTGGGGCAGTTAAACGATTCTCCAACGAAACTCTTGGCAATTGTTGCGAATGAACGCGGTGCCGACGAGGCTTTAACCCATGAACGTATTCAATTCATTGGTTATCCTTTTTCAATCAACAACACCTTTCAACTTCGGAATACCGGAAAAAGCATTGAACAGAGCCTTTCCGTTCTTCAATCGATTCAGAAAAAAACCGCTGCTCACAACAAAAATCTCGTTGTATATCTCAGTATGGCCTTTGGAAATCCTTATGGTGAAATATGGAATGAAGAGTTAGCAACTTCGTTTGCAAGCCGACTGGTGAATGAATTTGGTGTTCATGAAATCATGATGTCTGACACCATCGGAAGTGCAACTCCGGAAAGTATTTCGCAATTATTTCAGGCTACTCAATCGCATTCGAATTGCGTTGTTGGCGCTCATCTTCATTCGCGCTACGACAATGCTTTAGTTAAAATTCAGGCGGCATATGATAACGGGTGTCGTAGATTCGACGGCGCTTTCGGTGGATTCGGAGGCTGTCCAATGGCTAAGGATGAATTGGTTGGAAACATGCCCACTGAGCTGTTGTTGCAGTTTTCTGAAACAGCATTGAAGGACATGCGTGTTTCTTCTGAGCAGATTTCAGAAACACTTTTGTTGTCGAGTCAAACCATGAATCATTAAGGAACTCGAGTTCCTCTCGCCGCTTCCCATAACTTAAAATAATCTTGAAGGTCTAAATCCAGATCTAAGGCGCGACGAACCTCCAAGATTCTATCCATTCGCGAAGTTCCGATTACACAAGAATTAATTAGAGGGTGTTTCAACACCCAAGCCACACTCAATGTAGCCTTGGAAACACCATACTTGGCTGAAACATCATCGAGTGTCGCGTTCAATTCTTGCGAAGCATTTATCAAATTCAAAATAGGAGAATAGGCTGAAACGTTCAATGCTTTGGAAGCGAAAGCCTCTAAATTTCCATTTTCCATTGAACTAAAATCACTCAATGAAAAAGAGATTTGATTCTGGTCGATCTGAACAGACCTCCCTAACCAATCTATTTGTTCGGGAAGGAAATTCGAAACTCCAAAAGACTTTATTTTTCCAGAAGAAATCAAATCAGAAACGGCTTCTGCAACCTCATCTGCCTGAAGTAAAGGAGAAGGCCTGTGCAAAAGAAGAACATCGAGATAATCTGTTTGTAAATCTCGAAGCGACTGTTCCGCGCAGCCAATAATATTATCTTTTGAATAGTTGTAATGTTTTACTGAATTACCTCGCTGAATCGAAGGGTTCTCTATTCCCATTTTTGAAATTAGACTCACTGTTGCCCGTGGAATATCTAGTTGCTTCAAAGCTCTTCCAAATTCCTTTTCGCAGGAGTAATCACCATATAAATTGGCCAAATCAAATTCATTGACACCGCAATCTATCCACTTAGAAATAGTCTCTGAATATTGTTGAGTTGAGAATTTTGCTCCCCAACTACCCCAGCGCATAGTTCCCGCGATAAGTTTTTTCTTCATGCTACAAATTAAGACAAAAAAAATGGGGTCAACGACCCCAAATCTCATTCAATTGAATTGAATTATTTTTTCTTGAAATAAAGACGAGTAATGAAGATACCTTGTCCGTCTTCTTTTCCTGCATCACTTTCAACACCTGAAGCGACGAATGCTAGCTCATATCCTTGAGCATCCATTTCATTCAATTTTGACATAATCAATGCATCGTTTGAAGCAATGTTTTGGAAGTTAATACCAACCATGCTGAAAAAGTTCAACATTTTAGTTTCACGGAAGCCACCGATTTTAATGTCTCCACGATCGATATCTCCTTGTTTAGAATCTTTACCATCTGTACGCGTAGTTGTGTAGGCGTTGTAATCTAAGTCAGTTGTAGCCTCAATCATACGTGAACGACCAAGACCTCCTGGTAAAATTGACTCAACAAGTGTAACCACTTTGTATTGTGCAGAAGCCATCGAAGCTGCGCAAGCAATTAAAACTGTGAAAATAACTTTTTTCATTTGTAATTAAATTAATTTGCTGCAAGTTTACGATTGTTTAAGAGGAAAACAAAACATGAAGATAGATTTTTCCAATTATTCTGTGATTGAAACAACTCGAATAGAATGATTGCCCTTCCAAAAAGTATTAAACACGAAAAAGCCCCAAGATTTCTCTTGAGGCTTTTTGAAGATCGGCGACGACATACTCTCCCACATGTTACTGTAGTACCATCTGCGCAAGTGAGCTTAACTTCTC
>JBDLUS010000165.1:0-5219 GCA_039805165.1 Bacteroidota bacterium
TGCCGAGGTTAGACTTTCGATTCATGCAACAAGTGTATAAAGGAATCGAGGTTTTGATTCCAACTCAAGATGGGAAAGTTGAAATGTTTTGAAAGCTGCTCTGCAGCCGTTTTAGCGCGAAGCCCGGTTTCACAGAGGAGTATACATGGGCGATTGGCAACGGCAATTGCTTCCTTTAATTCTGAAGCGGTAATTGAAATAACTTCAGAAGGCAGACCGTCCGCTTCACCCAAGAAGAAAATGGGCGTGCTTCGGTCTTTCAATAATTCATTTAAAGTTAATGAAGGCTTTGGAAGTTCTTGTTTAGGATTGAAATGAAAACGGGACCAAAGCCCAGAAACGCCGTCGTAATAATCAATGGCCCCTACGAAGGCACAAGGTGACAAGGTTAAAAACTGAAGGGCTTGGTGGGCAACATGAATGCCCACCGCTGCCACTGTCGTTGGCCAGACACCATCTGTTGCACAGTCGCGTTCAACTTTGCCTGAATCTGATATATGTCCAAAAAGCATTTCAGCGGTTATACTGTCTAAATGAATAAAGGCCGAAGAACCAGCATTCATTTGCGCTGCGGCATAGAAAAAGGGGATGTGCTTTTTCTCGAAGTGCTTGGCTAATTCTAATTTAATGGCGAGACGATCTGTAAAATCGAAAACCAAATCGAACGAATGCAATCTATTAAAGTCATCGAACATTCGTTCTTCACAAATAACGGAGGCATTTGGAAAATGAAGTGCGCAATATTCTTTCAGAACGAGCGCTTTGTTTCTTCCAATATCATTCGGAGTGAAAAGATGTTGTCTGTTTAAGTTGGAAGCATCAACTGTATCACCATCGAAAAGGGAGGCATTTCCAATTCCAGAAGAAAGCAAATAGGGAAGTGCGGCATGCGCAAGTCCTCCGCATCCAATAACAAGGATACGTTTATCTCTTAAGTAATCTTGGTCCCAGGTCATTCTGTCAAAAAGAGTGAATTTCGATTGGCAAGATAGTTTACAGCCGGGCTTTTGGAATATTTTACGAACAATTTAGTTTGCTAACTAATTGAAAATCAATAAAAAGAGAAAGAAAGTTGGCTCGAAAAGCAAAAAAAAGTGCGTACGTCATGAAAAGTTGTACTTTTGCGGCTGTATTTAACCTTTAAAAACATCAAGACAATGTCTGAAATTGCACAAAAAGTTACCGAAATCATCGTAGACAAATTAGGTGTTGAAGCATCTGTAGTTACTCCAGAGGCTAGCTTCACAAATGATTTAGGAGCAGATTCTTTAGATACAGTTGAACTTATCATGGAATTTGAAAAGGAATTCAACATCGCTATCCCAGACGATCAAGCAGAAAAGATCGTTACTGTAGGTCAAGCAATTGATTACATTACAGCGAATAAATAATCACTCGGATATTATTCAACTTTCCCGAAAACTATGGAGTTAAGAAGGGTCGTTGTTACCGGACTAGGAGCACTAACACCCATTGGTAATACTGTACCAGAATACTGGAACGGTCTTATCAATGGTGTGAGTGGTTCAGATCTAATTACACGCTTTGACGCGAGCAAATTCAAAACGAAATTTGCTTGTGAAGTCAAAGGGTTTAATATTGAAGATCACATTGAGCGAAAAGAAATGCGCAAAATGGATCCATACACTCACTACGCAATGGTGGTTGTTAAGGAGGCTATTGTAGATTCTGGAATCGATGTAGAGAAAGTAGACAGAGACCGTGTTGGCGTCATTTGGGGATCGGGTATTGGTGGATTAACAACTTTCCAAGAGGAGTGTATGAATTTCGGAAGAGGCGATGGTACACCACGCTTCAATCCTTTCTTCATTCCGAAAATGATTGCCGATATTGCTTCTGGGCATATCAGTATTCAATACGGTTTCAGAGGTCCAAACTATACAACCGTTTCGGCTTGTGCTTCTTCAACCAATGCATTAATCGATGCCTTTAACTACATCCGTTTGGGTAAGGCAGACATTATTGTTAGTGGTGGTTCTGAAGCTGCAATTTGCGAAGCTGGTGTTGGTGGATTCAACGCATGTAAAGCGCTTTCTGAAAACAACGAGAATTATAAAACGGCTTCTAGACCTTTCGATTCAACCCGCGATGGTTTTGTCTTAGGCGAAGGAGGCGGTTGTCTTATTTTAGAAGATTTGGAGCACGCTAAAGCGCGTGGTGCTAAAATCTATGCCGAGCTAATCGGCGGTGGAATGTCTGCAGACGCGTATCACATTACAGCTCCACATCCAGAGGGAATTGGTGCGACCAACGTAATGAAGAACGCGTTATCTGATGCAGGTATTTCTGCAAATTCAATCGACTACATTAACGTTCACGGAACTTCTACTCCGCTTGGAGACGTTCAAGAGGCAAAGGCCATTCAAAACATTTTTGGAGAGCACGCCTACAACTTGAACATTTCAAGTACGAAGTCAATGACTGGACACTTGCTTGGTGCTGCAGGTGCTGTTGAAGCTATTGCGACCATTCTTGCAATCAAAAACGGAATCATTCCTCCAACCATTAACTTCGTAAATACCGATGAAGCTCTTGATCCTAAATTGAACTTTACGTTCAACAAGGCGCAACATCGCGAAGTGAACGTAGCCATGACGAATACTTTCGGGTTCGGCGGGCATAATACTTCAGCCATTTTTAAGAAGTACGAATGATTTGGAAATTCTTTTCCAAAGCAAACCCCAATAGGGAACTCTTCTCCTATATCCACAAGACCTTTCATGTAAAGCCCAAAAACATTGCGCTTTATGAAACTGCTTTGCGTCACGCCAGTGCTGCTGAAGAAATTCGAGCGGGTATCAAGAACAGCAACGAACGCTTAGAATTTTTAGGCGACGCTATTCTCGATAGCATTGTTGCGCATTACTTGTTTTCGAAATATCCAGCTCTTACGGAAGGTGAATTAACTAAAATGAAATCGAAGATTGTCCGCAGAGACAATTTGAACGCCATTGGTTACGAACTGAAGTTGTATGAATTTCTTCAAGTCAGTATTGGAAGACAAGAAATTCATGAGAGTTTAATTGGAAATGCGTTGGAAGCCTTATTTGGCGCACTGTTTCTCGATAAAGGATATAAAGTAACGCGCGAGATTGCTTTGAAATTATTGAAAGAGCATGGGCTCGATGAGCGAGTGCATTTAGACGTAGATTACAAAAGTAAATTGCACGAATGGGGACAAAAGACGCGAAGGCACTTGGTGTACCATGTTCGTGAACAACGCAATATGGGGGCTCAAATGCTTTACACCATTGCGTTGGAGTTAGACGGAAAGGAAGTGGGAAGAGGAACAGGAGGATCTAAAAAAGCAGCTGAACAAGCTGCGGCGGAAGCTGCGGCCAAAGTAATATTGACAACTTAAAACTGAAATGTATGTACGGAAAAATGCAGGAACATTTGCAAAATGAATTGAACAGTATTCGCGAAGCCGGGCTGTTTAAAAGAGAGCGAATCATTACTACCCCTCAAGCAGCCGTTATTAAAACGACTGAAGGAAAAGAAGTGTTGAATTTCTGCGCGAACAATTACTTGGGGCTTTCCAGCCATCCTGTTGTTCTTGAAGCAGCGAAAGCCGCAATTGATTCTCACGGATTCGGCATGTCAAGTGTTCGTTTCATTTGCGGAACACAAGACATTCACAAAACGCTTGAACAAAAACTTTCAGACTTCCTTCACACGGAAGATACCATTCTTTACGCTGCAGCATTTGATGCGAACGGCGGAGTTTTCGAACCGTTATTGAATGAGCAAGACGCAATCATTTCAGATGAATTGAATCACGCTTCCATTATCGACGGAGTGCGTTTGTGCAAAGCGCAACGTTACCGTTACAAGAACAACGACATGGCTGATTTGGAAGAGCAGTTGAAAGCCTCTTCAGGCGCTCGTTTCAAGTTGATTGTTACAGATGGAGTTTTCTCAATGGATGGTTATGTGGCTCAACTCGATAAGATTTGTGATTTAGCAGATCAATACGGTGCAATGGTTATGGTAGACGAATGTCACGCTACCGGATTCATTGGGAAAACCGGAAGAGGAACAATAGAATTGAAAAACGTTTTGGGTCGCGTAGATATTATTACGGGTACTCTAGGTAAGGCATTGGGCGGTGCAATGGGTGGTTTCACAAGCGGAAGAAAGGAGATTATCGAATTGCTTCGTCAACGCTCAAGACCTTATTTGTTCTCGAACTCTTTAGCACCTTCAATTGTTGGAGCTTCAATCGCAGTAATGGATATGCTTAGCGCATCTTCAGACCTACGCGATAAGCTTGAAGCAAACATCAATCGTTTTAAAACGGGAATTAAAGCTGCCGGATTCGACATCAAAGACGGCGATAGTGCAATTGTACCAGTCATGTTGTACGACGCGAAATTGGCTCAAGACTTCGCCGATGCGTTGTTGGAAGAAGGAATTTATGTGATTGGATTTTTCTATCCAGTTGTTGCAAAAGGTCAAGCGCGTATTCGCGTTCAGCTAAGCGCGGGACATGAATTCGAGCACATTGATAAAGCAGTTGAGGCATTTACCAAAGTGGGTAAAGCGCTAAACGTGATTCAATAATTATGTCGAAATATTTAATCGTAGGACAAGGGCTAGCAGGATCACTGCTAGCCTTTTCTCTTCTTGAAAAAGGAGAAGAAGTTCTAATTGTCGACGATTACAAACACCCTTCTGCTTCACAAGTAGCTGCAGGAATGTGGAATCCGGTTACCTTCAAAAGGCTCGCCGCGTCTTGGTTAGCGAAAGAAATGCTTGAAGAGATGAATCTGACTTTTCGAAAGTTGGAAGATCAACTTCAAACGAAGTTTTTTCACGCTCTTCCAGTGGCGAGAATTTTTAATTCCATTCAAGATGCGAATTTTTGGGATGAAAAATCTGATCATCCGGAAGTGGGGAGGTATCTTTCTTCCCGCACCAACAAGAGTGTTCGAGAAAATTTTATTTCTCCATTTGGAAACAGCGAAGTGAATGAATGCGGTTGGCTAAACGTTCCGTTGTTTCGAGAAGCGGCATTGCATTATTTCATTCAACATGGAAATTTCATAAAGGAGGCTGTGAACGAAAATGAAGTTGAGTTCAACGGAAGTAAGGTTTTATGGAAGGGAAGAGCGTTCGATAAAATTATTCTTTGCAATGGAATTGGTGTGAATCAATGGAAGGGATTGGAGCACTTAGATCTAATTCCAAATCATGGT
>JBDLUS010000166.1:0-5858 GCA_039805165.1 Bacteroidota bacterium
TCGTTCTATTCTGACAATGACCGATCAATTGCTCGATTGGTCAAGATCACAGACGGGTAATTTACATTGCGACATGAACCTTATTTCAATGAAATACATAGATTTAAATGTTCGAAACTGGACAATGCTGATAGGGGATTCTAAGGATATTCATTTCAATATTGAGATTGAATTCGATAGTGATGAGACTGTGTTGTGTAATAAAAACATGATTGTAACGACATTGCGCAATCTCATTTCAAACGCGGTTAAATTCTCTGCTATTGATAGTATTATTAAAATCCGCTCTCAAAAAATTGGTGTCAATCGCTCCTTCGAAGTAGAAGATTTCGGCAGAGGGTTAAACTCAACTCAATTAAAAAAATTGAGAGAAGGCATATCATTTACCACACCAGGAACAAACAACGAAAAGGGCAATGGCTTCGGTCTGCAGCTTGTGCAAGAGTTTCTTCGCCGACACAAATCGCAATTAGAAATTAAGTCTATATTAGGCAAAGGAAGTGTATTTTCTTTCAATTTATAAACAATGAAAAATAAAATTATGATGCCATATAAGGAAACGGATTTAGCCCATTCAAATGAGTCAAATTATCCAAATCACGAATTAAATAATTCGCCTTTATATTTTCGTAACATGGAAGAAATTAAAATTCAATATGGCAATATAGAATTACATTCAACAATCACCCATTACGCCATTGGTGAGACTTATATAAATATTTGGTATAGCGGGTTGAACAAACCGAAGAAGTACAGTTTTAAATCTGCAACTGAATCGAAGGTCGTAAAAATGATTGAACTTGCTAAAGCTGGTAAGGGGCTTAACCGATATATTATTACGAAGGCGAATGGGCTTTATGAACGATGAAGGAACTACGTTGTTAGAACTACGTTGTTAGAACTACGTTGTTAGAACTACGTTGTTGGAACTATCGTCGAAGACATTCGCGAAGCATTAGTCAAAGACATTCGTTGCTTTGCAACATTATTTCCTTTCCTCGGAAAAAAAGAACCTTTCCTGAAACGTCTAGCAATTCCTCACCCATCAACAAGTATCTTTGCATAAAGGGAAAATTGATGACGTATAAAAACACTTTTGCTGACAACAAGATTATTCTTAGGTCGACAAATCTACTAGAAGAACATGCGCGTGAAATGCATCGTTGGCTTCTGCTCACAGTAGCCATTTTTGCAACGTTGTTCTCATTAGTCAGTTTAATCCTTCAAGACTACCAACAAGCCTTTGTATCTGCATTAAGCGTTCCTTGTGTTGGAATAGCCTTCCTCTTGTACCGCGCAGGACATCTTTACATTTCTAAAGTTTTCAATGGTTTGCAAATTATCGCAATGATTGCTACTGTGAGTCTTCTAACAGGACCTGAAACGCTCACGTTTATGTATTTCTTCCCCATTACCATTTCTGCAATTATCGCTTTTCAAGGAAAAGAGAAATTCACAGGATATGCATTAGTGTCAATTATATTCATTGTACTCATTGTTCTGACTACCATTCCCATTCCTCACGATGAAATGCATTTGAACCCTGAACATCTGAAAATCGATCGTTTCGCGAATGTTATTGGGGTAACGGTATGCTGCATTATCATTTTAATCTTTATCATTCGTGCGATGGACAATGTTCAGCGTCAATTCATAGAGAGTAGTAATGTTATTAATGAAAAGAACAAAGAATTGATATCTGCAATCTATTCAAGAGACAAGCTAATGTCTGTTATTGCGCACGATCTAAGATCGCCAATGGCGGCTGTAAGTATGACCGTGGATGTGTGCTCAAAACCCGATATTGACGAAGAAACCAAAAATGAGTTGCTTCAATTATTAAAATCAAAAGCCACCCAGGTCATGTCAATGACAGATCAGCTCCTTGATTGGTCTCGCTCTCAAACAGGAAAACTACAATGCATCCAAGAGGTTATTCCAATTCAACATTTTTTCAATTATGTAAATGATTGGGGACAGTTAATTGCCGGAACGAAAAACATTTCATTTGACCTGCAATTTAACTTTAAAGATACCGAGGTGATTTTTTGTGACAAGAACATGATTGAGACATGTCTTCGCAACCTTATTTCCAACGCTGTTAAATTCTCGAACGAAGGGAGTCAAATCATTATTCGCTGTTCTAACGAGGGAAGTAAGATAAAGTTCGAGATTCAGGATTTTGGAAAGGGCATGTCGAAAGATCAGCTACAAAAACTCAAGGACGGTATTTCCTTCACGACATATGGAACGAATCGCGAAACTGGAAACGGCTTTGGTTTGCAATTGGTACAAGAGTTCTTGCGCAGACACAATTCTCAATTAGAGATTGAATCAAACATTGATCAAGGAAGCACTTTTCAGTTTGCGCTCTAAAATTTATGTTATTCAGACTGTCCAACGAATACCCATTGGTAGGTACCGTTGACATTTTCAAGTCCCCAATAATCAAACGACCCGCTCGCGCGATCTCCGTTATCATTCAACGAAATAACTCCCGTTGCTCCTGAATATCCATTCGACGCATTTAAAAATGCTGATTGCAGAGAAGTTGCACTGCTTGGAATTCCATCTTCAGCTTCTATCATTTTCGATATAACATGCATAGCATCGTACGCAGCCAAAGTGTAGGCGTCTGATTGAATGCCAGTCATTCCATTAATGGTTGTAATTATAGCAGACCATAAGTATTCAGTAGACATGGGCAAACCAAAGTCTGGACAAAAGAAGTTCGTAGCTATTGCGAATTGAGCTGCCGCGGGGTCTTGCAAAAGAGCCGCGTTTTTAACAAATCCATCTCCACCGTACCAATTCACTCCGGAAAGAACTGGATCTGAACTTGCTTGATTAAATAACGTTACCGCTTCGTCAAAAGATGCCAAATAAACTGCAATTTGGTCGTTGGTGTATGTTGAATTCAAACCAATAATCTGACTCTTCACATCAGCCAAAACCGTTGTGAAATCTGTTGTCGTGGTTTCATAATTTCCAACAGAAATAACGTTACCGCCCAAGTTGGTGAAATTATTTCCAACTGAACTTTGTAGTCCCAAGTTTCCCGCATCGTTTCGAGCTAATGTCACAAGCGCTTGCTTGCCAGCATTCTTGATTGAGTTCGCAAGCGCTGCTCCTTCTATCTGATCTCCTGGAACGTAGCGAAAGATCATATCGTTAGCAATGGCGAGGCTGCTGGCAGTGCTGCCTTGGCTTACCACTAAGATACCCAAACTATCTGCAATTGGTTTTACCAAAGCAAGTTCAGCGCTTGATTGCGGACCAATAATAAACTTGTATCCGCTTGAAGAAATATTCTCAACTGTTTGCGCAGCAATAACTGGATCAAGTTGCGTTTCAAAAACGGTTAGCTCAAATCGGAATGGAATGTGTCGACACTTAAAGTCAGCATTTATATTATCTACCGCTATTTCTAAAGCTGCCTTCGAGGTAATACCCAAATTCGACCATCCGCCAGTTTGAGAAAGCAAGGCAGCTACTTTAATCTCTTGAACTTCTTCGTGCTCATGTTCTTTACGACATGAAACAATCGTTATCACACAAAAAAACAAAACCAATAATTTCTTCATAATCTTTTTGAATTCTCGCAAAGATGCACTCATTTTTTCTAAAAATAATCTTGAAAATACTCGTCAGTAAAAACAGTGTAACTTATTTTCTTCCTTCTTTCAGAAAAATCAAACAACACTTCCTTGGTTTCCTTCTCTAACGCTTCGGCAATTTTCAATTTAAAAAATGATATATATAAATCTATAAACTCTCTGTATCCATAGCGAATGTGACCTATTGCAATATTTTCTAATATTGACTGTGCCTTGGGGTATTCCCCTTTCGATATGAGAATCGAAACTTGAAAAACATTTAAAATAGAGATCTGCGAAAGATGATACCAGCGAGATATTTCTGCGTTGTCTTTCAAATGTTCGCTCACAAAATGCACTAAAAACTTATTTCTTGTAACCAAAGCCTGAATTGCTGGCTCATGCAACAACTCAGATTTCGATTCTGGGAAATTTTTAAGTCTTACTTTCATTCGTCGAACAACGGAATTGCGACTGTTAGTACTTTCAGACGATAGAATCTTCAAACCAAATAATCTCCCGAATAAAATCGGATGCTGTTCACTGTTCAACTCAGGTAAAAGAGCAATTTCCTTTGCAAGAAATGGCTGCGAATGCAGGTGTCTTTTCCAAATCGATAAACATCGTATAAATGTAACGGTCTCTTCATCGAGTCCTTTGGATTTTAATAGCCAATCAATCCATTTCCCATACTTTCCATTCAAGCGAGCATAGTCGACATAAATTTTCAAAATTAAATCTCTAAAATTCGGTTCACGTAGCAATTGCTTTTCTATCTCATCATTGGAATATGTTCTAAAAAGTAATCCAGTTAGCACACCTATTTGTGCTACCTCGTCGTAGGTCATTTCTGAAAATTGAAAAAACGGACTTCGGAATATTTCAATAAGTCCTTTAATGTCATCTCTGAGCAGGAGCTCTCTTGTTACAATAGTGAATGAAATTGCAAATTGAAGATTATTCAACTGCCTAAATCTCAGCATCTCTATTATCCGATGTATGTCGTCTGTTGAAACCAATACATACAATTGCTCCCATGAGGGCCATGCGTCTACTTCCGCGAACCGCTGCGTAAAATCTTGATAAGACTTATACCCAATGTAATTCGACAAATGATTAAGGGTGCTCATTCTTGGCTGGCGAAATTCGGCCATTCCATATAGTCTCCTTAACGTATTATAAGAAATAAGCACACCAATCTTTCGATGAATGTCATCCGATAGCAATTCACAATCTCCACGATTATTCAACTTCTTTCCGAAAGTTTTTTCTATTTGCGATTTCAATTCCTCTACCATTTTACAAATGTATCATTTGTGTATCAATCAAATTAGATTCGAAACCTAGTTTTACAAAAAAAAACACAACTATGAAAAACAAATTACTCTTTCTCTCGGCTATTGCAGCCGCTTTTGCATTTCAATCCTGCTCGAATACAGCCGACAAAATCCAAGGAAATTGGTGGTACGCTATTGAGGATAAAGGTGATGTAATCATTCAATTTACTGAAGGCGGTAAGATCAAATCAATCAATGACAAAGAAGAATTAGATTATAAAATTGAAGACGAGACCATAACGGTTCAAGTCAGAGACACTGAAAAAGAAAGAGCTGAATTGCAAAAAATCATTATCGAAAAATCTCAAGACACATTGAATTCGCAACCTCCTGCTGAATCACAAAAATATTACAAGGAGGAGAAATGGACTGTTACAAAAGTTAGCGATGAAGAACTCGTTATCCAAAATGGTAGTGAGACTAAAACATTCCGCCCTGCTAAAGATGAAGACTTTCTTATCGGGTCTTGGGATAACAAAATTGGTGACGAGGAATTTAAATACAAGTTCAACAAGAAAAACGAAATGAGAATTCGCAAGCGTTTTCAAATTAATTCAGATGAAATGAATTTCACACTTTCCGATGGGAAAGTATCTTTCAACAACGAAACATTTGAAATTTCGCTTTCTGAAGATAAGAACTCCATCACCCTGAAGGGTCCAAAAGAGATTACCCTCACCCGTGATCAGCACTAGGATTTAAAAAGTCCTCAATCTAAATCCTCACAATTCTGTGGGGATTTTTTTTGCTCGTATGAATTGGAAAACCTTCGGTTTTATTCCTACTTCGTAATTCCTACTACGTAATTAGAAAAGTCGAAGACATTCGCGAAGCATTCGCCCGAAGGGCATTCGTTCTTCGAACATTCGTTGCTTCGCAATCAATCCTTCAAAAACCCAAACTTCCCTGCATTGTAATCTTCAAT
>JBDLUS010000167.1:0-23345 GCA_039805165.1 Bacteroidota bacterium
CACATGGCGCAAATAGAGCCTTTCTACATGAAAGATTTTGTTCCAACCGAATCGAAAAAAAATATTTTGAATGGATAAGTTGAAGAAGTTCATTGCCGGATTTTTATTCTTGAGTCTATTATTCGTCCCTATGCATTCGTGCACAGACCGAAGTCAAATGCTCAATGAAATTGCGTTTTCTATTAACGTAAATATTTTCGAACCCGCGTTTTTCGATTTAACCGTTCCAACCGGATGGGTCTATTACGATGGGAATACGGTTGATCTTATCATATACAGAAACGACCTTGATGTGTTTTCTGTCTTCGATGCGCGAAGCACTCACAATCCCGATAATCCGTGCTATGTACAAGTGAACTCAGATAACGTAACAATCTCTGATACTTGCTCAGGAAGTAAGTGGTTGCTTTCCGACGGTAGTTTAATCAACGGCCCAGCAAACTACAATCTGCTTCAGTACAACGCCGATTACAACCCGGTAACCGGATACCTCCATTTGTATAATTAATTGTTTTATGAAAATTGAACACATCGGCATCGCAGTGAAAGACATTGCTGCTTCGAACGAAATTTTTTCAGCCTTGCTTGGCGTTAAACCCTACAAAGAAGAACGCGTTGAATCGGAAAATGTCATCACGTCGTTCTTTCAAGTCGGAGAGTCGAAAATCGAATTGCTTCAAGCTACCTCTCCAGACAGCGCCATTGCGAAATTTCTAGAAAAGAACAAGGAAGGAATGCACCACATTGCCTTTGAAGTTCAAGACATTTACGCAGAAATAGAACGCTTGAAATCTGAGGGCTTCACCATGATTCACCAAGCCCCCAAAGAAGGCGCAGACAACAAGCTCATTGCCTTTCTTCATCCGAAAAGTAGCAATTCAGTTTTAGTGGAATTGTGTCAAGAACGCGTGTAAAAAAAATGTATCTTCGCCTCACTTCAAATTAAGAATATGATTTCGTTTCAACGTGCAAACATTATTTTAGGTTGGTTCATGTTTATGGCAGCAACCGCTGTGTACATGATGACCCTCGAACCAACAATGCCTTTCTGGGATTGTGGTGAGTTCATAGCTTCGGCTTATAAACTGGAAGTTGGTCACCCTCCTGGGGCGCCATTGTTCATGCTTATTGCGCGTTTGTTTTCTGCATTCGTTGGAGTAGAGAATGTTCCATATGCGATCAACTCACTTTCAGCCGTTTCTTCTGGAGCAACCATCATGTTCCTTTTCTGGACCATTACGCACTTAGCTAAGAAAATGGTTGACAAAGACGGAGACAAAAACGACAATAAAAGCTTAGTCATTTTCGGAGCTGGTTTAATTGGAGCATTCGCATATACATTCAGCGATACGTTTTGGTTCAGTGCGGTAGAAGGTGAGGTTTACGCCATGTCTTCTTTGTTCACTGCCGTTGTTTTCTGGGCTATTTTGAAATGGGAAAGTGAAGCCGATGAGCCAAGCAACTTGCGTTGGATTATCTTAATCGCTTACCTCATGGGATTGTCTATCGGAGTTCACTTATTGAACTTGTTGGCTATTCCTGCAATCTGCTTTGTGTATTATTTCAAGAAGAACACCTTCTCTTGGAAAGGCGTTGCCATTACTTCTGGTGTTGCTTTGGGACTGTTGTTCCTTATGCAAACCGTTATCCTTATTTGGTCTATTCAAATTGCAGCATGGTTTGAGCGTTTCTTCACGAACACACTTGGAATGCCTTTCAACACAGGGGTATTGTTCTATGCATTAATTCTTATTGGTGGACTTGTTTCATTAATTATCTATTCGAAGAAACGCGGATGGGTAGCAGTGAACACACTTACTTGGAGCGTTGCTGTTGCATTGATTGGTTACACCACCTTTGCGACAATCGTTATTCGTTCACAGGCCGACACGCCAATGAACGAAAACAAACCGAACAACTTCTTTGCTTTGGTTTCATACATGAACCGCGAGCAGTACGGTGATCGCCCGCTTCTTCGCGGACAATACTTCAACACACCTCAGGTGCGCAATAAGCCTTATTTAGATGGGAACGAAGTGTACGTGAAATCATACAGCGTGCGTGAAGACAACAACAAAAACAAGTTGGTGATTTCATTCAAAAACAGATTCGAAGCCGAGCAATACATTTCCAACAACACCGATCAGAAATTAATGGTGAAAGAGGAGTATTTGGAAACAGGCGAGAAGAAAGCTACCGAACCAAACTATGCTCAAACACACGTGTTCCCACGTATGTATAGCAGCCAAGGAAGTCACGTTCAACAATACAAAATTTGGGCTGAACTGAAAGACTTAAAGCGCACGCCAACTTTCGGTGAAAACATGGGCTATTTCTTCAGCTACCAAGTGAATTGGATGTACTGGAGATACTTCATGTGGAACTTCGCAGGAAGACAAAACGATACTCAAGGTCACGGAGATTTTGTAGACGGTAACTGGAAGACAGGTATCGGTTTCTACGACGAAGCACGTTTGGGTAATCAAGAAGCTGTTCCAGAATTGTCGAAGAACAACAAGGCGAACAACTCATATTACATGATTCCCCTTTTGATCGGATTACTCGGTTTAGTTTATCAATTGCTTCGCCACAGGAACGACTTCATTGTTGTTGGTTTACTTTTCATTTTAACCGGATTCGCAATTGTGGTTTACTTGAACCAGACCCCTCTTCAGCCGCGTGAACGCGACTACGCATATGCAGGTTCGTTCTACGCATTCGCTGTCTGGATTGGATTGGGCGTAACAGCGATATACTTCTGGTTGAAATTAATGTTGAAGAACATTCCTTCAACGGCCTTGGCCGGTATTGCATTCTTGGTTTCTCTTGTTGCTCCCGTGTTAATGGCGGCACAAGGATGGGACGATCACGATCGTTCAGACCGTAGAACAGGAATTGACATGGCGAGAAACTATTTGAATTCACTTCAACCCAACGCCATCATCTTCACCAACGGTGATAACGACACATTCCCATTGTGGTATGCACAAGAAGTAGAAGGGGTTCGTACCGATGTTCGTGTAGTGAACCTTTCATTATTGAATACAGATTGGTACATCGATCAAATGAAACGTCGTCAATACGAAAGCGCACCTGTGCCGTTTTCAATTCCTGAATTCAAATACCGTCAAGGTACCCGCGATTTGATTGTATTGAATTCCGACACAGCATTAACTCCGTTGGAAGAAGCATTGGCTTACTGTTTGGACGACGCGAAAATTCAAGACTTCGGTTACAAGAAATTCAGCGTAATGCCGAACTACCAATTCTCTTATGCTGTATCAAAAGAGAATCAAGCGAAGTTCAGTCAATATGTTGGAGCCAACGATTCTTTAGTTAGCTCGATGAGTTTTGCATTAATGGATGACGACGGTGAGAACCCACGTCAGTTCATTACCAAAGCACAATTGATGGTTATGGACTTAATCGTTCACAACAACTGGGAACGTCCAATCTACTTCGCTGTGACCACCGGGTCAGAGGCTTATATGGGTCTTGAGCCTTACTTCCAGTTGGAAGGTTTGGCTTACAGATTAACACCAATTTATCATACCGATTTCGATCGCGATAACATGTCAGGTGGCGTAGCTTCCGAGTTGATGTACGACAACGTAATGAATAAATTCCAATGGGGAAATATTGATACAAAAGACATTTATCTCGACGAG
The DNA here is from genome assembly GCA_039805165.1 of Bacteroidota bacterium. Taxonomy (GTDB): domain Bacteria; phylum Bacteroidota; class Bacteroidia; order Flavobacteriales_D; family Sanyastnellaceae; genus CAIZGX01. The sequence goes on from JBDLUS010000167.1 coordinate 3,669, forward strand.
AACAACCGTCGCATGGTAACCAACTTGCGTATGCAAATGAACAACCTTGCGGAACAGTTCATCATTGAAAACAAAATGGACAAGGCGGCTGCTGTATTGAACAAGTCGTTAACGGCTCTTCCTGAAAAGAACGCGCCATACGATCAACCGCAAATCATGTGGCAAACTGCCGAGTTGTTATTCAAAGCAGGAGATCTTGAAACCGCTACGAAATTGGCAGAGCGCGTATTCGCACTGAATAACCAGATGCTCGATTATTATGAGTCGCTTACCAAAGCTGAACAGAAAACCATTGAACGTAAAATGCAAATGAGTGCTTTCGTTAACGAAGAGTTGGTGAAAGACATGGAAGCATTTGTTCCTGGCTCTGAGGCTGCGAAGAACATGCGCGCAGCGCACGAGGCAGCGCTAGATAACGTTGGGCTTCTTGAATTGATGAAAGAAGAGCGCGGAAAGAAAGAGCAAATGGAAGCGCAAATGAAGTTGCGCGATTCGTTAATCAAAGTGCTTGGACAAGAGAAGTTCGACTCACTTTCGAACGTTAGAAAGAGTCAAGGTAAATTCTAAAATGGAATGAAGGAATTCCTTCGATTCATTCAAAAAACAATAACAGCAAAGCGTTTAACAAACGCTTTGCTTGTTTATATAGGTTTTTATTTTTCGCGTTTCTTCAAATCTGCAAAGCCTTGGGGAATGCCCATTTCATTGAGCATTGAACCAACCACCGCTTGCAACCTCGGATGTCCCGAATGTCCTTCCGGATTGAAACAATTCTCGCGCGATACGGGAAATTTAAAAGCTGAAAATTTCAATCGTTGGCTCGATCAATTGTCCCCAACATTAAGTTATCTGAATTTCTATTTTCAAGGAGAGCCCTTCATTCACAACGATATTTTGCAATTCATTTCGAAGGCTTCGCAAGCGGGTATATATACTTCCACTTCCACCAATGCACACTTCATCACTGAAAAAAGAGCGCAGGAAATTGTTCAGTCAGGCTTAGATCGCATTCTAATTTCCATCGATGGAACTACCCAAGAGGTTTACGAGCAATACCGCGTGCACGGCTCGTTGCAGAAGGTTTTAGACGGTACCAAGCACCTTGTTGAAGCAAGAAAAAATCTAAATTCAAAAACTCCACATATCATTTTTCAATTCTTGGTGGTTCGTCCGAACGAGCATCAAATTGATGAAGCAAAGCAATTGGCGAATGAATACAAAGTCGATGAAATTCGCTTTAAGACAGCACAGGTGTACGATTACGAAAACGGCAATCCGCTCATTCCAACGATTGAAAAATACAGTCGCTACAAGCGTCTTTCGAATGGTAAGTTTGTTGTGAAATCTTCGTTAGACAATCATTGCTGGCGCATGTGGAGCGGGGCAGTGGTTACCTGGGACGGTAAGGTAGTTCCTTGCTGTTTCGACAAAGACGCCACCCACGAAATGGGCAATCTTTCGAAGGAAGATTTTAAATCTATTTGGAAGGGTAAAGCGTACGCAATGTTCCGCAAACAGCTATTGAAGGGAAGAAAGGAAATAGATATCTGTAAGAATTGTTCAGAAGGAACAAAAGTTTGGGCTTAGTCTTTTTGAATCAGTGTAACCGCGTAGGCGTTTACCCCTTCTTCTCTTCCAACAAAACCCATCTTCTCTGAAGTGGTAGCCTTAATGCTCACATCTTCTTCTTCAATTTCACAAATGGAAGAAATGACTTTCTTCATTTCAGGAACGAATGACATGATCTTCGGACGCTCCATACACAGCGTAGAATCTATGTTTCCAACTTTCCATCCATCGTCTTTTAAAACTTGAATGGTACGTTGAAGCAGAATTTTTGAATCAATATTTTTGAATTCTGAAGAAGTATCTGGAAAGTAAAATCCGATGTCACGTTTTCCTGCTGCGCCTAACAAAGCATCGCAAATGGCATGTAAAAGAACATCGGCATCGCTGTGTCCTAACGCTCCTTTGTCATGAGGAATTTGAACACCCCCTAACCACAGTTCACGGTTTTCAGTTAACTGATGAACGTCGTATCCAAACCCTACGCGAATCTTCATTATTCTACAGGATCAGAAACTTTAGCATTCGCACCAACGCTGAAGCGAAGGCTAAAACGCAACGTATTTGCTAACGGATTTTGTTGTGTGGTACTAACCAAGTAACTCATATCAATCGTGAGCACTTGATAGTGCAATCCTGCACCGAATGTTATGAATTGACGATTTCCTTTTGTGTAATGTTCGTGGAAATATCCTAAGCGAATAGCGAATTGTTGCGCGAAGTCGTATTCAAATCCAGTAGCGATATTGTACTCACGAAGTTCTTCACGGAATTTACTTCCAGGAACAATAGACATTGTTTCGGGATCATAGATTCCAGGTGCATCATAGAAGGATTGAATCATACCTGTTGCTGTTCCAACAACCGGATTGTATCCAGAAATAATGGTATCACCGCCGTTGTTGTAAATAGGAGGGGAAGGAACCAAAAGCTTGTTCAAATCAAACAAGAAAGTAAGTTTGTTATAATCATCAAGATTAGACGAAATTGCAGTTCCCAAACGCAAGTTGGTTGGAATGAAATCGCGATTGTCAGAGTTAGTGTAACTCATCTTCGCTCCAATATTCGACACGTTCAATCCGAGATTTAGTTTCGATTTACGTCCGCCGATTTTAATTTTGTCGTTGGTGTAGAAAGTAGATACGTCAACCGCAACGGACTGTCCAGGGCGGCTTTCAGCACCTTGCAAATTAGTTCTTCCCGTTAAGTTAGAGTTGATGTAACGAAGCGCAATACCACCTGAGAATTTTTTAGAAAGCTTTTGAGAGTAGGCAAGATCAAGTGCGAATTCAGCAGGACGGAAGTCCATAATGTTAGTTCCGACCTCATCGGTGAAGGTGATATTTCCCAAAGTGAAATAGCGAAGCGATCCACCAATAGCTTGAGTCTTGCTTAACTTTTTAATGGCACTCAAGTATGTTAAACTCATGTCGTTCACCAACGCGCGTAACCAAGGTGAGTATGAAACAGAAACGTCTAAATCGTTTTCAGAAAAAGCCATTTTTGAAGGGTTCCAATGAATACTGCTAGCGTCTGGATCAAGCGCCACACCTGCGTCTCCAAGAGCGCCGCTGCGAGAGTCAGGAGCAATGGTCAGGAATGGAACAGCTGTCGTAATGGTATTAATGGTAGCCTGGCGACCATTCAACTCATTCGGATTTGTTAGTTGCGCTAAGGCAGCAGAGGTTGTCAAAACCAAGGCTGCAACTAGGACATTTAATTTGAAAATACTTTTCATGCGTGGTGCAAATTTAACATACATATACCCTTCAACACATTATTTTAAAATTACCAATTTTTGAAACGATTCGGCGCGTTGTCCTTTTTCATTTCGAAGTTCTAACTTGTAGATATAAGTTCCTTTTCCAATAGCATTTCCAAAATCATCTTTTCCGTCCCAAGGAATGTCTTGTCCGCGGAAGCCAGTAGCGTAGAAAGAAGACTCTATCGTCTTCACCAATTTTCCACTTACAGTGAAAATTTGAACCCGTGCATCGAGCTGCTGGCAGGCTTGGTTGTGCTCGTAGATGAAACTGGTATTCGTGGTAAACGGATTCGGGTAATTCAACAAGTGACTAAGCGCAACTTTGGAATCTTCTTCCACTCGGAATTGAATGGTCTCTTCATTGCTATTATTAAAGACATCCCAAGCTTTTACTGTTAGCGTGTGCTCGCCAATGGAAAGGGTGCTGAGGGGATAACGAACTTCACCGCTGGTGTAGGTGTCTAAATCAGACTCGTAGAAATCGTTCAATACAATTGGCTTAGCAGAGTTACCATCAATGATAGCGGTAAGGTTATGTCCAACACCATTTCCAACTGTGTTGATTCCATTTTCATCTTGAAGTTTTGCAAGAATAATCGGTGTCGTATTCGTAGAACCTCCGCTTACAAATGTCGAGTCGTTCAGGAAGAGTGATATCTCTGGACCAACGGTGTTTAATTGCGCATTCGGATTCAAACTTCCAATTTTAAATGCTTCGCAAAATCCGTTTCCGTCATTATTTCCTGAAACAGTATAATAGCTCACACGTGCACTGTCGACTGAATAGTTAATATCAAATGGCACAATGAATTTGAATGAAAATTCGCCATTCGTTACACTCGCTTTTCCTCGGTAAATAATTTTATTGTAAGAAGAGAATTCTTGAAACTGCCCTTCCTCACCGTTCTGATCGTTATTCTGCGTAATTACTTTCGATTCTTTATCGAAGACAGTTGGGTAGATAAATCCATTGTAATTTGTTAGGAAATTACCGTTGCTGTCGGTTACTTTTCCTTTGAACTCGACCTCATCAAGAGCTTTTAAAGTATCTGTGAAAGCAGCCAATTCAGTGTTGTTGATATGCGTGGTTTCAACGCTAAGTTTTGGGTAAACCATGGTAAGTGCTGGGTCGCCAAGTAAGCTGAAATTCGGTTTGCTATCGTTTCCGATAGACACACCGTTTTTGGTAAGCATATTTAATTCACCAAGTGTTTTTAAACTTCCGTTTTCACTGAACAAAGCATGCTCGAAAAATGCTAAATCCATTTCATAGTTTTCCCCACTAAATACAATGCGTGTGGTAGTGAGCATAGCAATAGCTCCTCCATTAGCATTCATAACAAGCAGTTCGCCAGCTGATTTGAATTCGGGGTCGTCGTAGCGTGCTAATTCGCATGTCGCGGTTAAGAATACAGGTAATCTGTATTTGTTGGTGAAGCTCTCAATAGTTGGAAGATCCAATATGCGTTCATGTGCCCACCCTTTTTCACCTCCGTGTCCAATGTATGTCATGAGCAATGATCCACTTTGAACACGCTGTTGAATGGCTTTTTCGCCATCGACATATCTTTCACCGCCCGGCGTTGAAATTTGTGTGTATGCATCCATGTACAATTTCGAAATATCGTAATTGGGATGATTGGTTGAAACAATATTGGCAAGGCTGTTTGCAGAGTTTAAATGAACTTGTTCATACGCTCCGCCGCTACCGTCTTGGTCATCTGCCACGAACGTTATCACATTTCTCCAATTGCCGAAAGGAGAATCCTGCACATCCCCAATACATGAAGCACCTCCGTTGCTCGAAGTGTTTTCAGCTAAGTACGCTTTAATTTTCCCCAAGTATCCGTACGCCTCATTCAAAGAACTCGCTGGAATTCTTCCAACCCCGCAATCTAATAGTCCAATAGCGTTTCCATCTTCAAGCGGAGAGACCATAACGAAGTAATCATCGCTCACATAACTACTTGTTGGAGAGAGTGAGTTGTTCGATTCGAAAACAAGGACGTTTGTTCCTTCGTGGTTCGCAATGCCTTTGTTTCTCGAATAATCTCCATCTCCTAAAATTAGCAAATTCTTCGGCGCACGTGAACCGCCATTTGCTCGGTCGTATTGCATTTTAACCAGTTGACGGAAGGCCATAGCATCAGGATTTCCACTCGAAAATTCATTGAAGATTTGCAACGGTGTTGCAATTTGTACTGATTGTCCTTGAGCCTTGTGAATAGCCGCAATTTCTTCAGCCACGGGCATAAGTACTGGCGAGCTTATGATAATAAGTTCTGTACTTGCCCAGCCATGAATATCTTGATTTTCAACTTTGCCTATGGCGACAGGGGTGTAAAAACTCGAAGCAAAAGCAACAAATTCTTTTAACTCATCTGTACCGGTGGTCCATGTGCTTAAAGTACCACTGTTAGACAAAGTCATGCGCGTTGGCGTTGTGAAATTCGTGATGTCCCAAATTTCATTTACAGCGTATGCTTGCTCTGAAATTTGGAATTCAGTAATATTTCCGAGTCCAACAGAAAGAGTGTCTCGAAAACGCATTTGTGTTCCTTGCATTTTCAATTGCTGAGTTGCATTCATACAGATGTAATCGAGCCATCCTTTTGCATCTGCATTCCCTTTGTTGAAATTTACTGTGACATTGAAGTTTCCATTTGTAGGAAGAAATGAAGTGTTAATTCTGCCCGTTCTTGCAACTTGTGAGGTTGGCGAGTCGGTTACATTTCCTATTGAAATGGTATTCGTATTTCCTTGAACTATAGCCGTGAAAACAGAACTGCCTCCAATTGTTCGCGCTATTGCACTGAAATCCATACTTGCAGGAACAGTTGTTTTGACATTTGGAAAACCAAAGGTGTACGTCCCTGAAAGAACAGCATCGTACAAGTCGCCATAAAATTCTCTACCCGATTTTGCTGGACTGTATTGGTCTGTCTCAACATATAAAAAATCTTGAAAAGAATCCGAGATTCGATTTGCAGTTAAACTATTGTTTTCAGTTGAAATTCGCAGAGGCGCAGTATCGTTGATTTTTATGTAATAATAGGCTGAATCACTGTAGTAGTGCTTTGTGTGAAACCAACGTTTTCTGCCAATGCCATTGTCTTGCGCAAGTGTCCATGTGTCAGAACCTTTTCCGTAAAATAGAATATAGTCATTCGCGTTAAATACGCCATCTGATTCACCCTGGATGTGAATGGCATTTTTTACCAAATCATCTGCCTTGAACACGAAGTTTTTTTCAGGAAGTAGAGCGCCACCATTTCCATAAATGTTTATGGTGTTTGGATCCAATCCAGAAACCGAGATACCCAGTGATTCCAAAAAACTGCGGTCTATTTTGTAAACGCCATCTTTCGCAATTGCAATCTTGTAAATATCCCCATCTGCCAATACGCTGTGAGCAGCATAGGTGTAGTTATTCTTATTTCTCTCGTTGAAGGAAGTTGTGCCCTGTACTTCAAATGAAAGTAGACGTTCAATTTTTCCATTTCTCTTTCTGAAGGGAAAAACGGTAATCACCTGTTCGTGTTTGTCGACTGATTGAATCGATTCGATATCGATGAGAAAGTCTTCTTGAATAAATTGAAGTTGGTCGTTGTCGAAATATCCTGCACCTATCTCTGAAGTTTTCACCAGAGTAAGATTCGGTTGAATGAATTTCTCACCTTTTGGAGAGGAGGCTCTAAACGCTAAAAAGGGAAGGGGAGAATTGTTAGAAATAATCAACGACTGACAAAGGTCCCCGACAACAGAGAAATTGGTCCTGCTTTGTTCTAGATCGAGCCATTCGATTTTTTGCTCAGGTACAAGGATTACTTGTGCTGAGGTATTTGCTGTGCAAATAGCTGATAAACAGATGAGTAGTAACTTAATCGTTCGCATTTGATCTTCTAAGGTTTTGCTTTGAGGCCTGCCAATAACCAAAGATATTCCGATTTATTGTTTAGGCCTCATGTTATTTGAAAGCAAAAATGTTGTATAATTGCTATTCGAATCGAATATTTTTTACAAACTTTCGAATGAAGATTGCGATGAAATTAAAATTCTTAGGGTTCATGATCTGTGTAATGGGTGTAACAAATGTTATGGCCCAAGATCCCGAGTTCACACAGTTTTACTCCAACCCACTTTACTTGAATCCCGCTTTTGCAGGGACTTCCAAGTGTCCACGTTTTGTAATGAACTACAGAAACCAATGGCCTTCATTAACCGGTGCTTACGTAACTACGTGTGCCAGTTATGATCAGCACGTTGAAACCGTTTCAGGTGGTTTAGGTATAATGGTTATGAATGACCGTGCCGCGCAAAACACCTTAAATACGACCGTTGTAAGTGGAATTTATTCCTACCAGCAAGCAATAAATCGTAAGTTCAGCATTAAGGCAGGATTCCAAGCCTCTTACTTCCAAAAATCTTTGGATTGGAGCAAGCTTACTTTTGGCGATATGATTGATCCTCGCAAAGGATTCATCTATGAAACCAACGATATCCCTCGTGGTGGAGGAGTAAAGAACATTGACTTTTCTGCAGGTGTGCTTGGATTTAGCCAAACTTTCTACGGAGGTTTTGCGGTTCACCACTTGAACGAGCCAAACGAAAGTTTGATCGTTGGAACTTCTCGACTTCCAATGAAATACACTGTTCACGCAGGGGCGGTTATTCCAATTAAGCAGAAGTACAAAGACTCAAGCACACTTTCTCCAAACATTCTTTATCGCCGTCAAGGTGAATTCCAACAGCTAAATTTGGGTATGTATGTAACCAAAGGTCCAATCGTTGCAGGAGTTTGGTTCCGTGGAATGTTGTTCGGACAACGTTACAGTGATAGTTTCATCGCGACATTAGGATTACAAAATGATAACATTCGTGTTGGTTACAGTTATGACATTACTGTAAGCGCATTGACACCGGCTACTGGCGGTTCACACGAAGTGTCTTTGGGAATCAATTTCGATTGCCGCCCAAGAAAACCGAAGTTCCGCACAATAGCGTGTCCTTCTTTTTAGTTATACAAGAAACCCAACAGTTATTTCATAAAATAGGAAATCATGAAAAACTTTAAATTAACCTTAACAACACTCGCCCTCTCAGGTATGGTTGTTCTTAACTCTTGCGAGGAGAATCGTTCCTCTGCTACGGGTTGGGAGTACAACAATCCTGATAACGGAGGATTCGACAGAGTGGAATATGCAGGTCAAGAGACCGGTCCAGGTTTAGTATTCATTGAAGGCGGTCGCTTTTCAATGGGTCGCGTTGAAGACGACGTAAACTACACTTGGGATCATTTGCAAACTCCTGTAACCGTGAGTTCATTCTATATGGATGAAACAGAGGTAACCAATCAACATTGGTTAGATTACTTGCACTGGTTAGAGATGGTTTATGCAGATTCATACCCAGAATTAATTGGTCGTGCGCTTCCAGATACCAACTGTTGGAGACAGAAGGACCAAGACATGGAGAAATACGTAGAGTTGTACTTGCGTCATCCAGCATACCAAGACTACCCTGTAGTAGGTGTTAGCTGGTTACAAGCAAACGACTATTGCTCATGGAGAACTGACCGTGTGAACGAGCAAATTCTTGTTCGTGAAGGATTCCTTGCACACAACTTGGCGGCTCAAGGAGCGGACGAACACTTCACAACTGAGACATACTTCAACGGTATGTATGAAGGAGAGCAATTAGGAGAAGGTCTACCAAACTACAATCCGAAAGGAGATCCTTTCCGTAAAGTAAGAATGGAAGATGGTATTTTATTGCCACGCTACCGTTTGCCTAATGAGGCAGAGTGGGAATATGCTGCAATGGCACTTATTGGAAATTCTTATCAAGAGTTGATTACCGACCGTAGAACCTATCCTTGGAACGGTCACTATGTTCGTAATGGCGACAACGGGACTGAATATTTCGGAACAATGCGTGCGAACTTCATGCGTGGAACCGGAGATGCAATGGGTGTTGCTGGATACTTAAACGATAACGCAGATATCACTGCTCCAGTATACCAATACCCACCAAACGATTTCGGATTGTACAACATGGCAGGTAACGTTTCTGAGTGGGTAGCCGATGTATATCGTCCACTTACTGACGAAGACCGTTCTGAATTCCGTCCATACAGAGGTAATGTATACAAGACTAAGACATTGAATAGCGATGGATCAGTTGCAGATAAGTTGACTTACAACGTTTACGATGTAGATGAAGTGAAGCGTTATTTGGAAAGCTTGAAAGATTCTTCTTTGATTACACGTAGTAAGTACGGAGAGAAAGATATTCAAGTGTTAGATCAAAGCTTAGTGAAGATTGATCAAGCAATCGAGAAGCGTGACCAACGTCGTGAAGAAGAGTCTATGGCAATCATGGATGAAATCATGGAATTGATTCGTAGCTCAGAAGCAGATATCGCGTACACTATGGTTGACAACATTGAGAACTTCATCGTAAGTACTTCAGGTCGTCAGAAAATGAGAAACGTTTCGTTGGAAGAAAACATCAACAGAACGAACTACCGTAAGGCAGACAACATTGATTTCAATGACGGTGATTTCCAGAGCAGTTCTAAATACTTGAACCCTGACTTTGAAAATCGTGCAGATCGTATGTATGATTATGGAAAAACGACCTTAATTAATAACAGATCTCGCGTTTACAAAGGCGGTAGTTGGGAAGATCGTGTGTATTACAACATTCCAAGTACAAGAAGATTTATGGATGAAAGAAAGTCTAGTCGTTCTCTCGGATTCCGTTGCGCTATGGACCGCGTAGGTTCACCATCGGGTATCGGAGCGAAAGGAGGAGAATAATCTTTCGGAAATTTCAAAAACACAACACCCCGCAACTGCGGGGTGTTTTATTTTAGCACTATGATTGAATTAATATTTCAAAAATATCTCGATGTGCGTCGTGTAACAACAGACACGCGCAACGTTCAGCCCAATGATATTTTCTTCGCTCTGAAGGGAGATAATTTCAATGGAAATCATTTTGCCAGGCAGGCATTGGACGTTGGTGCTTCTCTCGTAGTGGTTGACGAGGAGGTTGGATTCGATTCTGATCAGTTAGTTCGTGTTGAAGATAGTTTGAAGGCTCTTCAAGCTCTCGCCAAACAATACCGCGAAACCTTTTCTTTCCCTGTTATCGGTATTACCGGAAGCAATGGAAAAACAACCACCAAGGAACTCATGCGTGAAGTGCTTAGCATGAAGTACAAGACCTTCGCAACCCACGGCAACCTGAACAATCACATCGGTGTTCCACTCTCGCTTTTGGCTATTCCTGCTGATTGTGAAATGGCAATCATCGAGATGGGCGCAAATCATCAAGAGGAAATTGCTTCTTATTGCGAATATGCCATGCCGAATTATGGAGTCATTACCAACATTGGAAAGGCTCATCTTGAAGGATTCGGTGGAGTGGAAGGGATTATTAAGGGAAAGGGCGAACTTTTCGATTATGTTTCGACTAATAACGGAATTTGTTTGGTCAATACGGAATTGGCGCATTTAGATAACATGGCTGAGCGTATTCCGCACAAAAAATATGGATTCAAGTCAGGTGGATTTCATTTGGAAATAGTAGCAGAGCATCCAACACTTTCATTCGAATTTAGCACACCTTCTGATGGTTCGAAGCATATCTGTCACGCACAGATGGCGGGGACTTATAATTTATACAACATGGCCACGGCCATTGCAGTTGGAAACGAATTTGGTGTGGCCTCAGATTTAATGTGCAAGGCAATTGCCTCTTATATACCTGAGAACAATCGCAGTCAGTGGTGGGATTCAGGGAGGAACAAGGTTATTCTCGACGCGTACAATGCGAATCCAAGTAGCATGGAAGCAGCGTTGTTAAATCTTACGAAAATGGAAAATACGTTTTTCATTATTGGAGATATGTTCGAAATGGGGGAGTATGCTCATGAAGAGCACTTGAAAATTTTCAATCTAACACAGGAATTAGGCTTGGAAGGTATTTTCATTGGGAAGGAATTTCAATCGGTAGGAGCAACGGATTTGATAAATGCTCAGGATGCATTGGTTTATTTGAGGTTGAATGAATTGAAGGGAAGAATTGTTTTGTTGAAAGGTTCGCGCGGAATGCGCTTGGAACAATTGAAGGAAGTGATTTAATGGTTGTATTTTCGTAAAAAATTAGAAAGATGAATTTTGTAGAGGAGTTGCAATGGAGAGGAATGTTGCATAACAGTATCCCAGAAACAGAGGCACATTTAAATGCGCAAATGCGTAAGGCTTACATTGGATTCGATCCAACTGCAAGTTCCTTGGGAGTAGGAAATATGGTTCAGATAATGACGCTCTTGCATTTTCAACAAAGTGGGCATAAGCCTGTAGCCCTTATCGGTGGCGCAACTGGAATGGTAGGCGATCCAAGCGGTAAATCTGCAGAAAGAAATTTATTGGGTGAAGAAGAACTTCGATACAATCAAGAATGTCAGCAAAAGCAATTGGAACGTTTCCTTGATTTCAATTGTGGAGACCGTTCTGCGGAAATCGTAAATAACTACGATTGGTTTAAAGAGATGGGTTTCTTGGAGTTCATTCGCGATGTGGGAAAACGCTTGACAGTTAATTACATGATGGCGAAAGATTCGGTGAAAAATCGAATCAGCGGTGAAGACCGCGAGGGAATGAGTTTCACTGAATTCACCTACCAACTTATTCAAGGATACGATTTTTATTATTTGTGGAAGAACCACGGAATTACCCTTCAAATGGGCGGTTCAGATCAATGGGGAAACATTACTACAGGAACAGAATTAATTCGTAGAATAGACGGAGGAAGCGCATTCGCATTAACTACTCCGCTTATTAAAAAAGCAGACGGGACCAAGTTCGGTAAAACAGAAAGTGGAAATGTCTGGTTAGATGCTGCACGCACATCGCCTTACAAATTTTACCAGTTCTGGTTGAATGCGAGCGATGAAGATGTGAAGAATTTCATACGTATTTTCACCTTGAAAGGAAAAGAAGAAATAGAAGCGCTAGAAGCAGCACACGCGTTAGATCCAGGAATGCGCGCACTTCAGAAAGCATTGGCCGAGGACATTACTACACGCGTACACAGTGCAGCAGATACAACACAAGCCATTCAAGCTTCTGGAATTTTGTTTTCGAAGGACAGTACTTTCGATTCGTTGCCGAAGGAAATGTTGTTAGATATTTTTGAAGGTGTTCCGCAAGGAATGGTGAGTAAGACTGAAATTGAGGCGGGTGCTGATATCATTGACGTTCTTGTTAATTCTGGATTCCTTCCTTCTAAAGGAGAGGCCAGAAGAGCATTGCAAGAGAACAGCATTGCAGTAAATAAACAAAAAGTAACACTCGACTCAAGAGTAGACGCAAGTTATTTGATTCATGGTGAATTGATTATTCTTCAACGCGGAAAGAAAAATTACTTCTTGTTGAAATGTCTATAAAATAAGCAGGGGTCCCCTTTGGAACCCCCTGCTTATTTTGTTTAGGAAATCATATCACCAAATTGTCCTGCCCAACACATTTCAATTCGGATTAGAAGTTAGATACTTCTTTATTCAAGACGAGGAAGAAAATAAATGGTTGCCTAAGATTCTGAAAAAAGTAAATTACATCCTCTAATCTCGGCGTGATTCATTCTTCCGAGTATTTCAAAGGTGCCATTTTCATGTACTATCCCCACATCTTGAGTGGCAATAAAGGAACAGGAATTCTGATTGGCTAGATCTATGATGTTAAGCGCACCGCGCTTTCCAGCAGGGAGTAAGGACAAGGGATCTTGAATATCGCGACACACCACTTTCATCCAAGGTGGACAAACAAATATTCCTTTGCCATTCGAATAAGCTTGAGAAAAAAGTTCGGTCATACCATATTCACTGTGTATCTCTTCGAGTTGAAATGCCTTCCGCAAGACAGCGTGAAGTTCAGTTCTTGTAAGTTCTTCTCTGCGACCTTTCATCCCGCCTGTTTCCATTATAAGTGTGAACTTTAAAGGCATAGGGTAGAGCTCTGAAAAGTCAAGCAAAGCGAAAGAAACGCCCAGAAGAAGAGTTTTTATTTCACTCTTTTCGTTTGCCACGATTTGATTCTTTAAGGCTTCGAAATCATTCAAGAAAAAACCAGAAGTATGGTGCGCAAAGGGCAATAGAGCATTCGCCATATACACCAAAGAAGAATTGTTTCTTTCCAAATAGGAGGGAAGTAATGCCAATAGACTTACTTCTTCTAAAGGTGTTCCCAAGTAATTTTTGAATGTAGGGAAAAAGGATCTCTCATATAGTGAAAGGTCATTCACTAAATGCTGACTGCGATTCCCGCCTGTGCCGCTGCTTTCGAAGGTGTGCACAACGGGTTTGTCTTGACAAACTCGGTGTGTTTTGAAAAATGAAATGGGTAAAAAAGGAATTTCTTCCCAATGATTTATTGAATGATTATCCTTCCCCAATGCTTTGCAAAATTGTCTGTAAACAGGTATTTCCGATAGTTGGTTTTGGAACGTTGAGAGCGCTAAGGAATTAAAATTTTCAGAAGTTGTTTTCGTAAAATCAATCATGCGCTTCTCTGTTATGGCGTTCATTCTCTATATTTACAAAGATGCGAAAGATTGGTATACCACTTTTTATTTTCCTGGCGTTAGTTGTGACCAGCTGCTTAAAGGTCGAGACTTATCCAGATGAGCCGAGTGTAGAGGCGGTGCGTATGACTGTTAGCAGTGATAGTGCTTTTTTGGAAGTAGATTTTATTGACGGTGATGGAAATGTGGGACTCGGACAAGAAGATACATCAGGTGTCTTTGGGGCCTGTGACACGCGTTACAATTTATTCTGTGTATATGAGGAGTTACGCAATGGAACGTGGATGCAAATAAGTGAAGATCCTTGTGTTAATCCGAACGCAGTGCCATTTTACTACCGTGTGCCTTGGGCCTCACCTCCTGGACAAAACAAAACTCAGAAAGGAACCATTATGGTTCAAATGTATCCCGGTTATTATTTGGCGAGCGGATTTGATACATGCCGATTTGCAGTTCGCATTTGCGATAGAGATTTGAATTATTCGAATACAGTTTACTCACCGGTTTATATAAAACCATAAAATGAATTTGCATGTACGGTATTGTTAATAGGGCTATTGAGGAGCTAATTATTGAAAGATTCGGAATAGAGAAATGGGATGAGATTAAGCATAAAGCTGGATTTAATTCTGAGGGATTCATGACTTTGAAACCTTATCCGGATGAACTTACTTTTAAATTGGTTGGTGCGGCAAGTGTAATTTTAAATGTGCCAGCAGATACATTGTTAGAGGCGTTTGGAGAGTATTGGATTCTGTATACAGCAGAAAAGGGGTATGGCGAAATGCTTAATTTGGCTGGGGATAGTTTTCCATCTTTTCTGAAAAATTTGAACATGTTGCATGGTCGGGTTACCAACCTCATGCCGGAACTTGCTCCCCCGCAATTTGAATGTAGAAACGAAAAGGAAAATTCGATTGAGTTGCTATACAGAAGCCATAGAGTTGGAATGATTCCAATGCTATATGGCTTGATAAAGGGATTAGCCAAGAGGTTTGACAAAGAAGTCAGGATAGAAGAAATTCAGAGTAGCGAGGATGAAAATACCACCGTTACTTTTATTTTAACATGGTCTTAAGTTCTCTAGAAAATATCTTACAACGCACAGCCCCGCTTTATTTCAAAGTGGATGCTTCAGGCAATGTGATTTACTCTTCAGTTCTATTGGAAAGGGCCTTGGGCACTAATATTTCTAACAGCAAACTTGAGGAACTTTTTACATTATCGAAGCCATTCAAAGAAGTTATTTCAAAACTATCTACAGAGAATGCGTCTTTGGATGAATTGGTATTTCTTTCGGCAAAGAATAAAAATCAACGCTACAAATCGGGTGTTCACGCCATAGATGAGAGTTTCTTTTTTATTTGTAATCCGATAATCAATTCGAATTATCTGATCAAAGATTATAATTTAACGATCAATGACTTTCCCATTCATGATACCATGTATGAATTTGTGTTTGCTCAGAGTGCGAACCAGGCGGCGTTAAGAGATGTGACTAGTTTGTATGAAAAGGTTGAGCATAAAAATGAGCAGCTGAGTCTTAAGAATACCGAATTGACTTACCTCCTGGGAGAGGTTCACCATCGTGTGAAAAATAATTTGGCGTTTATTTCAAGTTTATTAGAAATTGAAGTGGCACACACGCAATTTTCAGAAGTTAAAGACACACTTTGGAATATACAGTCTCGAATTAAATCCATTGCATTGATTCATGAGAGCATGTACAAAAGTGATTTGTACTCAGAAATATCAATTAAGAAATATTTCAATGAGTTAACTGCAATATTACTAGAATTTTATAATCTCAAGGGGAAAGTAGACCTAGATATTCAAATCGATGAGTTGTCTTTTACTGGAGAGCGCATAGTTCCTCTTTCGATGCTGTTGCATGAATTACTAACGAACGCAATAAAGCACAGTCTCGCTCACACAAACTCTCCGAAATTGTCAATTTCCTTTTTCAAGAAACAGGAGGAAATTGTTTTTTCAGTTTGTGATCACTGCGTACCGATGATTGAAACCCATCCCGGAAAAGGATTTCAACTGATAGATATTTTTGTGTCACAACTTAAGGGAAAAAAAGAAACCCATTTAGAAAATGGGTTTCAAACAGTAATTAGATTTCCTCTTTAAGAAATTCTATTTTTCAATTCTTGATCAATAGCATCAAGGAAATCTTCAGTTGTTAAATAATGCTCTTCACGGGTTTCAGAACCGTGAATACACACCGCTAAGTCTTTCGTCATTTTTCCACCTTCAACCAAATCAACACATACTTTTTCAAGTGTTTGAGCGAATGTAATGAGCTCTTGGTTGTTGTCTAATTTTCCGCGGAAAGCAAGGCCTTGAGTCCATGCGAAAATAGAAGCAATAGGGTTAGTAGAAGTCTTCTTTCCTTGTTGGTGCTGACGATAGTGACGAGTCACAGTTCCGTGAGCCGCTTCAGCTTCCATGGTCATTCCATCTGGAGTAATCAATGCAGAAGTCATAAGTCCCAATGAACCGAATCCTTGTGCTACGATATCACTTTGAACGTCTCCGTCGTAGTTCTTACAAGCCCAAACAAATCCACCGTCACTCTTCAAACAGAAAGCAACCATGTCATCGATTAAGCGGTGTTCGTAGGTGATACCTAATTCAGCGAATTTCGATTTGAATTCATTTTGATAAACTTCTTCAAAGATGTCTTTGAAACGTCCGTCGTAATGCTTTAAGATGGTGTTCTTCGAAGAGAAATATAAATTCCAATTACGCATGATAGCTTGGTTAAAGCAACTGCGAGCGAAACCATAAATACTTTCGTCTGTGTTGTACATGGCCATTGCTACGCCATCCCCTTCGAAATTATAAACTTCCCAAGACTTTGTTTCTCCACCGTCTTCTGGTGTGAAGGTCATGGTTAATTTTCCTTTCCCTTTGATGGTAGTATCGGTTGCACGGTATTGATCTCCGAAGGCATGACGACCGATGTTAATCGGCTTCGTCCAACCAGGAACCAATTTAGGAATATTGTTGCAAATGATTGGCTCACGGAAAACAGTTCCACCAACAATATTGCGAATGGTTCCGTTTGGTGACTTCCACATTTTCTTCAAACCGAATTCTTGAACACGTGCTTCATCAGGAGTGATGGTTGCGCATTTAACAGCAACGTTGTATTTCAATGTAGCTTCTGCAGACTCAACGGTTACGCGGTCTTCAGTAGCATCACGATTTTCAATTCCTAAATCGAAATATTTAATATCAAGTTCTACGTATGGAAGAATTAATTTGTCTTTGATGTATTTCCAAATGATCCGAGTCATTTCATCGCCATCCATTTCAACAATCGGATTGGCTACTTTGATTTTATTCATGTCTTGATTAATTAGGGTACAAAAATAAATCGGGAGCTGCTAATTAAAGCGAGCTCCCGATGTTTTTTCAGTTTTTATTTAAAAACTTAAACTTGCTCGCGCTTAGAGAAGAAGAATGAACCTTCAATGGCTGCATTCTCGTCGCTATCTGAACCGTGAACGGCATTAGCAGCGATGCTTGTAGCAAACATGCGACGGATAGTTCCTTCGTCTGCTTTTGAAGGGTCAGTAGCACCAATAAGTGTTCTGAAGCTTTCAACAGCGTTATCTTTTTCAAGAATAGCTGCCACGATAGGACCGCTAGTCATGTATTCTACTAATTCTCCATAGAATGGACGCTCTTTGTGAACCTCGTAGAAACGAGAAGCATCTTCTTTGGTAAGTTGAGTTAATTTCATTGCACGGATAGAGAATCCTGATTCAATGATTTTGTCAATGATTTTTCCTGTGTTACCAGCTGCAGTAGCATCTGGCTTAATCATCGTAAAAGTGCGATTTCCTGACATAATAAATATTTTGGATTGCAAAAATACAACATTCCCATTCTAAATTCGCTGAAAATTAACCGAGATGAACACGAACCTTACTTCGGCGCAAGCCATGGATTTGGAAGACAATTATGGAGCGCACAATTACCACCCAATTCCGGTTGTAATAGCGAAGGGAAAAGGTGTGAGGGTGTGGGATTTGGAAGGGAAGGAGTATTTCGATTTTCTTTCGGCATACTCAGCAGTAAATCAAGGACACTGTCATCCGAAGATTATTCAAGCATTGAAAGATCAAGCCGAGAAAGTAACCCTTACTTCTCGTGCGTTTTATAACAGCGAATTAGGGACTTACGAGAAGTTTATCACTGAATACTTCGGTTATGAAAAGGTTCTACCCATGAACACCGGTGTTGAAGGTGGAGAAACTGCAGTTAAACTTGCACGTAAGTGGGGATACAAAGTGAAAGGCATAGCAGACAATCAAGCGAAAATAGTTTTTGTTGAAGGAAATTTCTGGGGAAGAACGCTTGCTGCTATTTCAACGTCGCAAGACCCAAGTAGCTATGCCGGTTTCGGTCCGTATATGCCAGGTTTCTTGTCTATTCCTTACAATGATTTGAATGCATTGGAAGCATGCTTGTCGAGTGATCCAAACATTGCCGGATTTATGTTTGAACCTATTCAAGGGGAAGCAGGTGTGGTTGTTCCACATGAAGGATATCTAGCGGGAGTTCGCGCATTGTGCACGAAGTACAATGTGTTGATGATTGCAGATGAGGTTCAAACCGGCTTAGCACGCACAGGGAAAATGTTGGCTTGCGATCACGAAAATGTGAAGCCTGATATTTTGGTTTTGGGTAAAGCTCTTTCGGGAGGTGTGCTTCCAGTAAGCGCAGTTCTTTCAAGCAATGAAATTATGCTTACCATCAAGCCAGGCGAACACGGCAGTACCTACGGTGGAAATCCGTTGGCTTGCGCTGTTGCAACTGCCGCTTTAGAAGTTCTTCACGATGAGAACATGGCAGAAAATTCAGAGCGTTTGGGTGAGTTGTTCAGAAGTGAGATGAGAAAACTTCAAAGCGAAGTTTCATTGGTTACGCTTGTGCGCGGAAAAGGATTGTTGAACGCCGTGGTTATCGATGATCACGAAGACAGCCATGCAGCGTGGGACATTTGCGTAGACCTTGCCAAGAACGGATTACTTGCAAAGCCTACTCACGGAAATATTATTCGTTTCGCTCCGCCATTGTGTATCACTGAAGCAGAGATTATGCAATGCGTTGAAATAATTTCAAACGTCATTAAATCTCACGCGAAGAAGTAAAACAAAGGGTTATAACCAACCCTTCGACTTCATCCATTCATCGTTGAACATCTTGCCCAAGTAGCGAGTCCCGTGATCGTGGAAAATAACTACGACAACATCTCCTTCCTTGAATCTATCTTTCATTTGAATGATACCCGCCATGGCAGAACCAGCGCTGTTTCCAGCGAAGATGCCTTCCTCTTTCGCAACTTTACGCGTGTAAATCGCAGCGTCTTTGTCGGTTACTTTTTCGAAATGATCAATTAAATTGAAGTCGACATTTTCGGGAAGGAAATCTTCACCAATACCTTCTGTAACGTATGCGTAGATTTCATTTTTATCGAACTCCCCCGTCTCTTTGTACTTCTTGAAAACAGATCCGTAGGTATCAATACCAAGCACTTGAATATTTGGATTTTTTTCTTTCAAGAAACGCGCAGTTCCAGAAATGGTTCCGCCTGTTCCAACACCCACAACTAAGTGTGTGATCTTACCGTCTGTCTGATCCCAAATCTCTGGACCGGTTGATTCGTAATGCGCCTGCGCATTGCTCGGATTGTCATATTGATTCGGCTTCCAAGAATTTGGTGTTTCTTTTTCAAG